>CAJGDQ010000135.1 GCA_904502215.1 Clostridiaceae bacterium | reverse complement strand
TTAGCAAAGCTCTATGTTAATACAATGAATGTTATCCATTATATGCACGATAAGTATGCTTATGAAAAATCTCAAATGGCGCTTCACGATACTGAGGTTGAGCGCCTTATGGCATTCGGCATTGCAGGACTTTCGGTTATTGCCGACTCTTTAAGTGCTATTAAATATGCCAAGGTTACCACCATTAAGGATGAAAATGGCTATATTGTTGATTTCAAAACCGAGGGTGATTTCCCGAAATTCGGCAATGATGATGACAGGGTTGATTTAATCGCCAAGGAAATGACCCATAAAATGATAACCGAGCTTCGAAAAACCCCCACCTATCGCAACGCTATCCACACCCTCTCGGTGCTCACCATTACATCTAATGTTATGTATGGTAAAAACACAGGGGCCACCCCCGATGGCAGAGAAGCAGGTGCAGCTTTTGCTCCGGGCGCTAACCCAATGCATAACCGTGAAGAAAATGGTGCTTTGGCATCTCTTAACTCGGTTGCAAAGATTAGCTATGATGACTGCAGAGATGGTATCTCCAACACCTTCTCGATAACCCCCGATGCTTTAGGCAGAGAGGATAGCGAGAGAATCGATAATCTTGTTTCCATTCTCGATGGCTATTTTGCCAAGAAGGCTCATCATATCAACGTTAATGTTCTTAACCGTGAAACCCTTATTGCAGCTTATGAAGACCCCGAAGCATACCCCAACCTCACCATAAGAGTTTCGGGTTATGCAGTTAACTTTAATAAGCTTTCCAGAGAACAACAACGTGAAGTTATAAGCAGAACTTTCCACGAGGTTATGTAATATGTCTTGTTGCCAAACAAAAGGTATACTAAGCTCTATCCAAACGCTCGGCGCCCTTGACGGCCCGGGCGTTAGGTTTGTAGGCTTTTTGCAGGGATGTAATTTAAGGTGCGGTTGCTGCCATAATCCTGAAACTTGGGAGATGGGCAAGGGCGAAGAAATCACTCCCGAAAAGCTTATCGAAAAGGCCGAGCGTTACCGTGAATATTTCGGGGACGAGGGGGGAATAACCCTTTCGGGCGGAGAACCCTTGCTTCAAGCAAAATTCGCCGCCGAAACCTTTCAGCTTGCAAAGCAAAAAGGTATTAACACCTGTCTTGATACAAGCGGAAGTATAATAAACAAAGAAGTTCTATATCTTTTGGATTTCACCGATATCGTTTTACTTGATATTAAATACACAACCGATGAATTATATAAGGAATATGTGGGTTGCTCTATTGAAAAACCGCTGGAGTTTCTCCGAATACTAAATGATAAAAATATTCCTGTTATTCTTCGCCAAGTAATCATCCCATCTCTTAACGATAATGAGGAAAATATCAAGGCTTTATCGGCTATTGCAAAAAAATATCTAAATGTTAAAAAGATAGAGCTTTTGCCCTTTAAAAAGCTTTGTTACACAAAGTATGAAAACCTAAATATTCCTTTTAGGTTTGGAGATTTACCCGAGCCTTCAAGAGAAAAAATGCAAGAACTTAAAAATTTGCTTTAATTTTAGCAAGCAACAAGCCCCTCATTTCATAGACTTTAGTAGTTTTAAGAAATGAGGGGTTTATTTTGTTTCAGTTATTACTTCAATTAGCAACTCAAATTTATTATTTTGCACTTCACGTTACAGGAGCAGGCTCTTTTCCCTCTCCCCTTTCAGCCGCCAAAGAAACAGAGTTACTGGAAAAAAGCCAAAACGGAGATATAGATGCTCGCAACAAGCTTATAGAGCACAACCTGAGACTTGTTGCTCATATAGTCAAAAAATATTACACCTCGGGTGCAGAACAGGATGACCTTATATCTATCGGAACAATAGGGCTTATAAAGGCGGTTTCAACCTTTAAGTCTGATAAAAATATACGTCTTGCAACCTATGCCGCAAGGTGCATTGAAAATGAAATTTTGATGTTTTTCAGAAGCTGTAAAAAAACCTCTCAGGATGTTTTTATAAGCGACCCCATTGATACCGATAAGGACGGCAACGCCCTAACACTTATAGATATTATTGCGGATAAACGGGATATTGTTGAAGAAATAGACACTAAACTTAAACTCCAAAAACTAAAAAGCATATTGAATACCACCCTTGATAAAAGAGAGCTTCAAATCATCGAAATGCGTTATGGTATTGGTGGAAAAGAGGAACTGACCCAACGAGAAATTGCCAAAAAACTAAAGATTTCGAGAAGCTATGTATCAAGAATAGAAAAATCTGCACTGGAAAAATTAAGACGCTGTTTCTAAACAGCGTCCTTTTTATTCCTTTTCTAATTCCATTATGTATTTATATAATTTGTTCTTTTTCTCTTGGGGAAGGAATCTAAAAATCTTTAAAATATTTCTTTCTTTATGGCTTAAGATTTCAAGAGGGTCCGGCTGAGGAACAAAAATCGGTTCCGGCTCAGCAATCTTAATAACAGGCACCTCAACCTCGGGAACAATAACTTTTTCTCCCTCAAAAAGAATAGAAGGCTCAATACCTAAAACATCGGCGATTTGAAGCAAACGGTTTGCAGGGATATTTCCCTCTCGTTCCATTTGCGAATAGGTGCTACCCTTCATTCCAAGCCTTTCAGCTAACTCGTTTTGGGTAAGGCCTGCCCTTTTACGATAAATTCTAACCCTTTTATTAATTGATTTATCCATAATTTATCCTTTCTTTCCCTTGACTTAGAGAAGCAAAATTGGTATAATTTAAAAAGCAAATTCGCTGGAGTGGCTCAGTTGGTAGAGCAGCTGATTCGTAATCAGCAGGTCGTGGGTTCGAGTCCCATCTTCAGCTCCAAACCTATCCTTCGGTATTATTAATATCGAAGGATTTTTTAAAATTGGTATATACTGTCAGTTTTTGTCGATTACAAGGTTATTTTATCATTTTATCCATAAATTGTCAATACTAAGTTATATAAATTTCATAATCTTCATATTTTTTATAGGTGATTATATGAAGACTAAAGCGCTTAAAATGTTATGTTTAATTCTTGCCGTCTGCCTTTTGGCATTTTTTGGCAAAACTGAAGGGGTTTTCCGCCAAACCTCTGCAAACCCCTCTTCCCCTGTTATAATCCTCGATGCAGGCCACGGCGGGTTAACTAATACTACAGATTAGGTCCAAACCTGCCGTGAAAATTCAATAAAAAACATCCCGAAAACCCGCTATTAAAGCGGGTTTTCGCCATTTTAGGATAAATCAATGCTTTGCAGTTGAATTTTGAATCAAAATCGTGTATAATATATTAAAAATGAAGAAAGGAGAAAAAGCTTATGAAGGATTTTGAGATTTTAAGCCGTGATACAGTTGTTGCTGTTTGGAAAGATAATGAGCTTAA
>CAJGDQ010000134.1 GCA_904502215.1 Clostridiaceae bacterium | reverse complement strand
TGTTCCGTCATTCAACTTAGCATAAGCTCTTGCTGAGAATTCAGTATTTAACATACTAATTGAATTCTTAAGATAGCAATAAATCTTTGCATCATTTTCATCTATATCTTCTATCTTTTTACCGTTAGTAGCGATAGTGATTTTATTTCCGTTTGCCAATGTATATTTCAAATCATCTGTAAGCTTCATGTCACCATTATTTATAGCTTTGCTTGGCAACATTAAAAAGCCGATTTCTTCAACATTGGTTCTATCTTTAATCTCAGCTTCAAAACGGATATTACCCTGAGGGTCTTTTCTAATAGAAGCACCCTTAACATTTACCTTTTCTGCGAAAATGTTTTGAGTAACATTAACTTCCAAGCCGTTAGTAAGCAAAGAAACTCCCGAAGCATCAGAGACTTTAGCATTCACAATATTAAACCAAGCGGTTGGTGATTCTGCTTTTCCTTCTGAATCCTTAACATCAAAAACAAGCGTTAACCAATCGTTTACTTTCTTATCCCCTTCAGCCCGCAAAAGAAGAACCTTAACAATTCCTTCTTCGGTTGAAGTTTTTACTATTTCACCTTCTGTATCACTTTGCTCAATACCATTAGCAGTTGCAAATTTCTTGCTTATTTCAACCCTATCAAGCTCAAACTTATCTTTATCATAAGTTACATCGCAAGAAATACCGCCAACTGAATTGGCAGTAGTTTCAGCGACATTGAGTGTTACCTCATACTTGGCGCCTACAATTGCCTGTGCTTCGCCCTTAAGGGATATGGTTACATCTTCATTTTCTGCAGCTGCTGTTATACACAAACAGCTTACTGCCAATATTATTGCCAAGATAATGCTTAGAGATTTTTTTAGTTTCATACCAAAAGCCTCCATACTCTTATATAATTTATCAAATCGCTTAAAATTTACTATATATAATTATTGTAACAAAATAAAAAATCTAAGTCAATTATTATTAAGAGTTAAATGTGAGAAAAATTGCTGTTGTATTTGTATAAAATAAACAACTTTATAAGAAAAAGCCTCTTTCTAGCTTCTTTTGCTTAATACATCTTTTTCATATTCTTTGACAACACTAAACCATTCGCCATCTAATGCCACGCCGCATACATTGCAATATTCATTCCAAACATCACCAAACGGCAAGGTTTTAAGCTCTTCCTGTTTAACCATAAGCTCGGTCCAATTATTACTATTCTGCATATCGGTCATATCAGGTGTGAGAAGTGCCATAAGCAATGCCTTTTGAACATTTCTTAAACCAACAGTCCAAGCAGAAACACGGTTGATAGATGCATCAAAATAATCAAGTGCTATTTTAACTCTACCTTTAAGTCCATCGCAACGAACGATTTCCTTAGCGATTTCCTTTGTTTCGTCATCAAAAAGAACAACATGGTCAGAATCCCAACGGATAGGTCTTGTTATATGTAATGCAATCTCAGGGAAAAAGGCGAGTAATGCCGGAATTTTATCCGAAACAACCTCTGTTGGATGATAATGACCGTTATCCATAAGCGGAATACATTTGTCCTTATTTGCAGCCGCATAAGAAAGTGAAAACTCTGCGCTGCCTACGGTATATGCTTCAACGCCGATACCGAACACCTTTGATTCAACGCAAGGTTTAACTTTATCGAAATCAAAAGGCTCGGAAAGTATCTCATCAATTGATTCTTTATATCTGACTCTAGGACCCATTCTATCAGCCGGAATATCCTTAAAGCCATCGCCCGTCCAGATATTCATAACACATTCCTGTCCTAATTCCTCAGCAAAATACTGCGAAATTCTAATACAAGCCTTTCCGTGCTCTATCCAGAATTTTCTGGTTTCTTCGTTTGGGCTTGAAAGGGTTAAGGGGTCGCACTTGGGATGGGAGAAGAATGTTGGGTTGAAATCACATCCAAGTCCTCTCTCTTTGCAAAAATCTACCCACTTTTTAAAATGTTTAGGCTCGATTTTATCTCTATCCACCCAGCCGCCGTTTTCTTCATCAAAAATAGCATAGCAAGCATGAAGATTAAGCTTTTTAGCGCCGGGGCAAAGCTTTAATACCATATCTAAATCCGCCATAAGCTCTTCGGGCGTTCTGGCTCTGCCGGGATAATTACCGGTTGTTTGAATACCGCCACTAAGTGCATCAACCTTTTGGTCAAAGCCTCTAACGTCATCACCCTGCCAACAATGGAGTGCCACAGGCACACTCTTTAAGGTTTCGATAGCCTTGTCGGTATCTATTCCCCATTTTGCATAAATTTCTTTTGCCTCTAAATATCTGCTCATTATTCTTCCCCCAAATCAAAATTATGTCCTTTCTTGTCCCTTAAAATCTTAACAGTGCTGTTAAAGCAGGACGCAAAAAGACCTATTATTATACACTGTATATTATAACAACCGACAGCATATAAAAATAGGTCTTTATTTTGCTCAAAAAATGTCCTCTCTTGCAACTACTTATTTCTTTTTCTATACTCTTTAGGCGACATCTTGAAGTTTTGTGTGAATATCTTATGAAAATAACTTGTATTTTCATATCCCACTGCAACCGAGATATCAGCAAAGCTTTTATTAGTATTAATAAGTAAAAAAGCAGCTTGAGAAAGTCGTTTTTCCTGCATAAGATGCGTAAACGTTTTGCCTGTTTTTTTGAGAATTTCTCTGGATAACCAACTTATATCATAGTGAAATATTTTTGCAACCTCGGATAGATTACCATCGATATAATTGGTTTCAATATAATCAAGGATTTTAAAAATAACGGTATCATCATTAAGCTCAGCTATAAGCTTATCCGTATGAGATATGAGTTGCATAAATATAAGAGCCATAGTCATTTGCAGTTGCTTGCGCTTATTAAGAGCATCGCCCATAACAATCAATATAAGATTTTCCATAAAATTTTGCACTTCGGTCACATCAGATACATTATAGTGCAAATAACTGTTGCTTTCACTTCCGCAAAGGCAATTTATAAAAAATCTTTTCAAAGGACTTTCCTTTTCACCAATTGCATAAAGAATATCGCTGAAAAAATGTGGAAGGACAATAAAATTAACCGCAATATCGTTTTCATCGGCCCTTTTTATACTATGGTGGATGCCCTGACCCAAGAAAAGCAACTCGCCTTCACTCAATTTTATTTCCTTACCTTCGATAATATGAGTAGTGCTTCCCTGACACATATAGATTAGCTCCACATAGTCATGAGTATGCTCGGGAAAATCAATGAAACGAGTGTGCTTACGCATTGTGATGATTTTTCCCTCATCCAATAGCTTTTTGCTATTTATAGTGTTATCCCGACCTGACATATAAATTTCTCTATTGATTTGTTTTTCGCCATTAATTATCCCTTGTTCTTCAGGGGTGATTAT
>CAJGDQ010000133.1 GCA_904502215.1 Clostridiaceae bacterium | reverse complement strand
TTCAAGAAGAGGTTGTGCTCCTGTTAGCGGGTCTTTTTCCATAATCAAAATATCTGACATATATTCATCCCAACGTGCAACAACCGGACTGGAATTTTGCACTTTGGCGGCAAAATCTATGCCTTTTTTGCATTCGTAATAACCAAACAACTCATTTCCAACATTCCAAATAGTGTAGTTACAAATTCCGGCTTCTCTAAGAAGTGCTTTCATATCGTCAGGCAGTGCATCATGTCTGCGTTTATATTCTTCGAGGCAGCCATCCTTGATAGTTGCTTTCCATGCATATTTTTCCATTATATCAACCCTTTTTTATTATAACATTTAATTTTGCACTACAGTTTCTTATTATAACACGCCACAACTTAAATGTAAACTTTTTTAAAGATAACAGGTCATAAGTTGATAGCACGGTGCTGTTTATGGTGTTATTTATTGGTTTACGAGTGTGTTTTAAAATTTATATGGCATTTTAGCCTTTGTTTTGGTAGAATAACCTTAACGAAGGCTTTTTTAGGTGGTGATATTTTGAAAACAGCCAATGAATATTATAAGGAGAAATTTGGTGATAAGGTTTATAAGCTTTCTATTGATGCCGGTTTTACTTGCCCTAATAGGGACGGAACTTTAGGGGAAAGAGGCTGTATTTTTTGTCTTGGTGGCAGCGGCGAGTTTGCCGAAAAAGGAAGTAATATATCGGAGCAGCTTGAAAAGGCAAAAAGAAGAGTTGAAAGCAAGATTAAAAGCGGAAAATATATAGCATATCTTCAATCCTTTACAAATACATATGCACCGATTAAAAAATTAAAAGAGGTATATTATGAGGCTATAAAGCCTGATTATATTGTTGGTATTTCAATAGGAACAAGGCCTGACTGCATAAGTGAAGAAATCCTCTCACTTTTAAAGGAAATCAATGAAATCAAGCCTGTTTGTATTGAATTGGGGCTTCAAACCTCGAATGATATCACCGCCGAATATATAAACAGGGGATATATAACTGAGGTTTATATAGATGCAGTTAAAAGATTAAAAGAGGCGGGCCTTGAGGTTATAACCCATATAATTATAGGTCTTCCAAATGAAACCGAAAAGGATGCAGTTGAAACAACAAAAACTGCCGTTAAAGCCGGAACGGACGGGGTTAAATTTCATCTTTTGCATATTCTTAAAAACACACCGTTAGAAGAGGAATATAAAAACAAAAAAATAACTTGCCTATCCCTTGAGGAGTATGCTAAAATATTAAAAGAATGTATTGCTGTTTTGCCCCCTGAAATAGTTGTTCATAGAATAACGGGGGACGGCGCCAAAAAAGATTTAATAGCACCGCTATGGAGCGCCGATAAAAAGAAAACCTTGAATTTTTTAAATAATTACTTAAAGAGATAACAAAAACCACCCAAAAGGGTGGTTTTAATTTTTATTTGAAGAACAAAGGAAGTTTTTCAAGGAATATGATGTCATCTCTATCAGCAGCATCGCCTTCGGCTAAGAAAGCGCAAGCCGCAACTTCGGTAGCACCTGCTTTTTTAACAAGCTCACGGGTTGCGATTAAAGATTCTCCCGTGCTTATAACATCATCAACTATAAGCACCTTTTTGCCCTTAATCTTGTTAACCTCGGTCTCACCAAGGTAAAGCTTTTGAACATTCTTGGTGGTAATCGATTCAACACTAACCTCAAGAGAATTTCTCATATAAACCTTAACACCTTTGCGTGCGATAACATAAGGTTTTCCCGATTGCCTTGCCATTTCATAGGCTATCGGAATGCTTTTTGCCTCGGGAGTTAAAATAACATCAAATTCGGGAACCTTTTTAAGAAGTTCTTCGCATCCCTTAATAGTGAGTTCAACATCGCCGAAGATAATAAAAGCGGCAATATCAAGGCTTTCATTAACAGGGAATTTTTCAAGGTTACGCTCAAGACCTGCAATTTTCATTGAATAATATTCAGACATAATTATCACTTATCTTTCTATTTGTTATAAGTTGATTTTTAAATAAATTGTCGATATTTTTGCTTTTGCAAAATCGATATATTTTCTAAAAGAAAATTCGATATGTTTAATTTTTTTAAACTCGATATGATATAAATCCCGTCAGAGATTTATATCGCTAAAACGGACAAAGTCCGTTTTAGCCCGGAGGCCAAGCTAAGTTTCTACGTGCTAAGAGATGAAAATGAATATGATGAACAGTTTGACCGCCATCCTCACCGCAGTTATTAACAACCCTATAACCATTTTCAAGGTTTTCTTTTTTTGCAATTTCGGCAACTGCCTCAAAAACCTTGGCGATTAAATGGCTGTTTTTATCGGTGATTTCATTAGCTGATGAGATGTGCTCTTTGGGGATAATAATAGCATGGAAAGGAGCCTTAGGGTCAATATCATTGAAAGCATAAACATATTCGTTTTCATAAACTTTAGTTGAGGGAATTTCACCCGCAACTATTTTGCAAAATAAACAATCACTCATATTATCACCTTATCCTAAAAGACCGGCAACAGCATTAAGTGCTTCTTCAGCCTTAGAAATATCCTTACCGCCGGCCATAGCGCTATCAGGCTTACCGCCGCCGTTACCACCGCAAATCTTAGCTATTTCACGAACTAAGTTTCCTGCATGGGCACCTTTTGCCACAGCATTTTTACCGCAAGCAACGCAGAAAGTTAGTTTTTCGCCGTTTATGGTTGCAAGAGCAATAACGAGATTATCATTTTCAGCCTTTGCAGTATCGGTCATTTTGCGAAGCTCATCAGCCGATAAACCGTTAAATAAACAGGTTGCAACTTTAATATCACCAACCGAGATAGAGAACTTCAAAATCTCATCAAGCTTGCCGCCAGCAAGCTTTGCCTCGGCTTTTTCAAGAGCCTGTTTTGTTTCCTTAAGTTCGCCCATAACAGCGATTGCTCTTTTAGCAATTTCGCCTGAATTTTGAGCCTTAAGGTTTTCGGCGGTTTGGTTCATTAAATCAATATTGCCATATATAAGATTTAATAGGTTTTTACCTGTAACAGCTTCAATTCTGCGAACACCTGCAGCAACACTTGACTCTGAAACAATATGGAAAAGACCTAATTTCCCTGTATTATCAACGTGAGTTCCGCCGCAAAGCTCAACCGATTTATCCGCAGCCTTTACAACACGAACAACATCTCCGTATTTCTCACCGAACAATGCCATAGCGCCAAGCTTTTTAGCCTCATCAATAGGCATTTCACGGTTTTCAACCTCTAAGCCATCTAAAATAGCATTGTTAACAAAAGCTTCAACGGCTTTGATTTCCTCAGCAGTAAGAGCTGAAAAGTGAGTAAAGTCAAAACGAACAGTAGTATCGTTAACGAGCTGACCTGCCTGCTCAACGTGAGTGCCAAGAACTGCTCTGAGTCCTGCTTG
>CAJGDQ010000132.1 GCA_904502215.1 Clostridiaceae bacterium | reverse complement strand
GAAATTTTTAACATACATATATCTAACAACTACGATTTTTTTATAATTTTTGCTATCATAACAGTGCTGTTCTATACAACTTATTTTATTTCTAAAAAGTGCAGAAAGGATGAGATTAAATGAAAAAAATAATTTCTATAATATTAGTTTTAGGTTTGCTAATATGCACTTGCGGTTGTGAGGATTTAGTGGAAAACATCAACAGTGATTTTGTTTCGGAAGTACAAAATTTACTCACCGAGGATTCTAATTCGGCTATTAGCTCTGAGGAGCAGAAAACCAAACAAGATGAAAAGGTAAATCCCAAAAAAGAAAAACCTGAAAGTAAGAAAAAATCAAGTAATACCGCAAAAGAAGAATCAAATGAGGAAACTGTTACTAAAAATGAAACAATTGTGATTAAAAGCAGATTACCCGAGGTGAAGTTTTCGGCTAAAGACAGTAATGTTCGGTTTACCGATATTGTAAATCTCTCTGATGGTGGGTTTGCGGTTTCGGGACATCGTTTTACTGAGGAGTTGATTTATTCGGTCATACAAATATATGATGAAAATTCAAACCTTAAAATTGAATATTCGTATGGAGATGGAAATGGCTTTGATAAAATTGCGCTTTGCAGTGACGGTGGTTTTGTTGTAGCATCATACGGTCCGCCTTGTATTACTAAAGTAAACAGTAATTTTGAAACCGAATGGTTTATGCCTTATGAAAATGTTGAATTTGAGGGTACAGTACAGGATATTGAAGAAATATCACCTGAGGTTATTGCTGTGTTGTTTGTATCAGTGGATTCCACAGGTTTCAGTAGAAGACTCAAAATCTCATATTTGAATAAAGCAGGGGAGCTAATTGAAACTGTTGAACTTATGAAAAATATCGACCCACAAGATGCGGATATAATGTCTGACGGTAACGGCGGATTTTATCTATTATCTGCGTGTAACGAATCTTTGGCAGATAAATTTTCGCTTGTTGCAGAAAATTATGATAATTCAAAAGCAACTGAGGCTATAATAATGCATTTTTCGGCTGAAAGAGAACTTGTATGGGCTAAAACATTAGGCGGCGGTGGAAACGATTGGATAGAAGAAGCTGCAATAGATAATAACGGTAATTTTTATCTTGCTGTAGGCACAAATTGGTTCGGTGCAGATGACTTTTGGGATATGAGTGTTGAAAGGACTATGCCGTATCGCCGTATGCTTGTTAAATTAGATAAAAACGGCAATTTGGTTTATAAAGTTCCTCTTTCGGCTAAGGGAATGGCGGTTGACCATGTTTTCGGCATACATATAAAAGATAATAAGGCTTACGTAGTTGGAATGTCCGATTATTTCGACGGTTATCAAGTGAAATATCCTTGTGAACAAATTTCGCCCAGTGAAAAGGGAAATCGAGTTTTTTGTGTATATAACGTATGCATAGATAGTAATGGCAATGAGCTTGACAGAAAGATTTTCAGGTGTGATATAAATAATGAACCCTGTGATTCTGTAATGTTGCTAAATGGTTCTTTAGTGATTGCCGGAAGTGTTTCAGCTTATGAAAATCCGTTTAATTTAAAATTCCCCTCTGGTGTTGATTTTGCGGCGGCATTATTTATATATAAGTGAGGATATGGGATGAAAAAGATACGAGAAATTTTACTGTTATTGGTTTTGTTTGTGCTGTCTTTTGCTTTGTTTTTCGTGGTGTATTTACCATCGCCATTTGTAGCTGGAAGTGATACTGCATTTGTCGGTGGTATGTTTAAAGTTATAAATAGATAGGCAGTTCTATATAATGCAATAATATGTTTGCTTTATGTTTTAATTTAATATATAATTATCTTGGTGATGGAGTTGGAAAGAGATTTATGGGAATATTTAAAAACGTCAACCAAGCCTATTGTTTTATATGGTATGGGTAACGGTGCGGATAAGATTATAAATATTTTAGAAGAAAAGGGAATAGAGTTCAAAGGCGTTTTTGCGTCTGACGGGTTTGTTAAGGAAAAGTTTTTCCACGGACACAAGGTGACAACCTATACCGAGCTTAAGGAAAAGTTCTCGGATATGATAGTGCTTGTGTGCTTCGGCTCTTCAAGGCCTGAGGTTATCGAGAATATCAAGAAAATCGCAAAGGAACAAGAGCTTTATGCGCCTGAGGTGCCGGTTTTCGGCGGTGGGTTATTTACCGAAGAATATTATCTTTCCAACAAGCAAAGGTTTGATGAAGTTTATAATCTATTAGCCGATGAGCAATCTAAAAAAACCTTTACTAATATTATAAAATACAAAATAAGCGGAAAGATAGACTATCTTTTTGACTGCGAGGTAACGCCTGATGAGCCTTTTAAAAGCTTTCTAAACCTTAGCGATAATGAAAGCTTTTTAGACCTTGGCGCATATAACGGGGATACCGTTTTGGATTTCGTTTCAAGAGTGCCGAAATATGACAGCATAACAGCCGTCGAGGCCGACAAAAAGACCTTTAAAAAACTGCTTGCAAACACCGAAAACATAGAAAATATAAATTGTGTTAATATATGTATTTCTTCATTTTGCGGAGAGGGTCAGTTTTCGATGAAGGGCGGAAGAAATTCTACTTCGGAAAAGGGAAGCGGAACCGCTGAGTTTATAACCATTGATAAGTTGCTTGAAGAAAAAAAGGCAACTTATATTAAAATGGATATCGAGGGCGAGGAATTAAATGCTATAAAAGGAGCCGAAAAAATAATAACTCAAGCTAAGCCTAAAATGTTAATCTCGGCTTACCATAGAACAGAGGATTTGCTTTCTATTCCCGAAGCAGTTTTAAAATATAGAGATGATTATAAAATTTATATAAGGCATTTTTCTTCAGTTCCCGCTTGGGACACTAATTATTATTTCATAGAGAAAGAGAGAGGTTAACCTCTCTCTTTTTCTATCAATTCATAAAGTCCCTCGATAACGGTGTTTAACGAGCCAATTTCGTTTATAAGACCTTCCTTAACCGCCTTTTCGCCTGAAAGCACTGAGCCAACATCGGTTACCATTTCCTTAGTGTTCATCATAAGCTCGGTAAATCTATCGGCGCTGATTTTAGAGTTTCTAACAACGAAATCGGTAATTCTCGCTTGCATACGGGAAAAATGATTCATCATTTGAGGCACACCGATAACAAGCCCTGTTGTTCTAACGGGGTGGACTGTCATAGTGGCTGAGGGGGCAATATATGATTTCTTTGCCGATACCGCCAAGGGAACACCTATCGAATGACCGCCTCCTAAAACATAGGAAACAGTCGGCTTTTTCATACCGCTTATAAGCTCGGCTAGTGCTAGCCCTGCTTCAACATCGCCGCCAACCGTGTTAAGAATAACAAGTAAACCCTCAATTTCCTCGCTTTCTTCAATGGCAACAAGTTGAGGAATAACGTGCTCATATT
>CAJGDQ010000131.1 GCA_904502215.1 Clostridiaceae bacterium | reverse complement strand
CCATATATATAAGTATAGGGAATTTATTTATAAATATTCTCTATGAGGAAAGAGGAAAAAATGATTAATGTTGCTATTATGGGACATGGTGTTGTAGGCTCGGGCGTTGCCGAAATCCTAATAAACCATAACGCCCGTATAAACGAAAGGGTTAACAATGAGGTTAATGTTAAATATATACTTGACCTTCGTGAGTTTAAGGGCCTTTCTTATAGTGATAAATTCATCAAGGATTTTAATATCATTTTAAATGACCCCGAAGTTAAAATCGTTGCCGAGGTTATGGGCGGACTCGAACCCGCTTATGATTTTGTTAAAGCCTTGTTGCTTTCAGGCAAAAGCGTTGTTACTTCGAACAAGGAGCTTGTTGCAGCTAAAGGTGCTGAGCTTATAAAAATTGCAAAAGAGAAAAATGTTAATTTCCTTTTTGAAGCAAGTGTTGGCGGCGGTATTCCTGTGCTAAGACCTTTGGTTCAATGCCTTGCCGCAAATGAGGTAACCGAGATTTCGGGAATACTTAACGGAACAACAAACTTCATTTTAAATAAAATGATAGTGGATAATATGGATTTTGATGCCGCTCTTAAATTGGCTCAGGATAAAGGCTATGCCGAGAAAAATCCTGCTGCCGATATTGAGGGTCATGATGCTTGCCGAAAAATTTGCATCTTAGCAGCATTGGCTTTTGGAAAACACGTTTATCCCGAGCAGGTTGAAACCAAGGGTATAACCGATATTTCGCTTGATGATATTTCGGCTGCCGATAGCTTTGGTTATGTTGTTAAACTTATTGGTCACGCTAAAAAGAACAACAACGGAAAGATTTCGGCATTCGTTAAACCTGTTTTGGTTTCGAGAGAATGCATTCTTTCAAATGTTAACGGTGTTTTCAATGCAGTTATGGTAACGGGCGACCAAACAGGCGAGGTTGTTTTCTACGGCAAGGGCGCCGGCAAGGAAGCAACAGCCAGCGCTGTTGTTGCTGATATTATGGACTGCGTTAAGCATATTGATGCCAGAAAATATCTTTTCTGGGAAGATGGCGATGAGCTTTATGTTGAAAAGGATAACAGCAAATCGAAATTCCTGGTTCGCATTAAATCGGATGATTTCTCATCACTTTCGGATAAATTCATAAATATATTCGGTAATGATAAAGACTTTATCAAGAATGAGTTTTCCAAGGAAATCTCATTCATAACCGAAGAGGATTTGCAAGAAAATATAAACAAAAAACTCGCAGCGTTTGAAAACTGCGAAATCAAGGTGTTAAATATCCTTTTCTAATTTTGGAGGTTAAAATATGGCTTTAATAGTTAAAAAGTTCGGCGGCTCTTCGGTTGCCAATGCCGAAAGAGTTTTCAATGTTGCCAACCGAATTATTGATGATTACAAAAAGGGCAACGATGTTATTGTTGTTGTTTCCGCTCAGGGAGACACAACTGACGACCTTATTGACAAAGCAAAAGAAATCAACGAAAAAGGCGGCTCTAAACGAGAGATGGATATGCTTCTCTCGGCAGGCGAGCAAATATCTATTGCTTTACTTGCTATGGCTATTGAAAAGCTAGGCTACCCCGTTATTTCCCTTCTTGGCTGGCAGGCAGGATTCGAAACCGATTCCCACCATACCTTTGCAAGAATTAAAAAGGTTAATACCGAGCGCCTAAAGAACGAAATAGAGAAAAAGAAGATTGTTATTGTTGCGGGCTTCCAAGGTCTTAACAGATATGATGATATAACAACCCTCGGCCGTGGTGGCTCGGATACAAGCGCCGTTGCAATAGCCGCTGCAATGAAGGCTGACCTTTGCCAAATTTATACCGATGTTGATGGTGTTTATTCAGCCGACCCGAGAAAGGTTAAAACCGCTCAAAAGATGGATGAAATCAGCTATGATGAAATGCTTGAGCTTGCAACTCTTGGCGCTCAGGTGCTCAACAACCGCTCGGTTGAAATGGCTAAGAAATATAATGTTGAGCTTGAAGTTCTTTCAAGCCTTGAGGTTAAACCAGGCACAATAGTAAAGGAGAAGGTAAAAATGGAAAAAACTTTAATTAGAGGCGTTGCTAAGGATAACAACGTTGCTTGTATCTCGGTTGTTGGTCTTGAGGATACCCCCGGTATCGCTTTCAAGCTCTTTAACAAATTATCTCAGTATAAGGTTAATATTGATATTATTCTTCAGTCTGTAGGAAGAGATGGCACTAAGGACATTACCTTCACCGTATCCCGTGACCAAAGCGCTGATGCAGTTGCCGCTCTTGAGGCTATGAAGGATATCTTAACCTATAAGAATATCAAGGTTGATGAATCAGTTTGCAAGGTTTCTATCGTTGGTGCCGGTATGGAAAGCAACCCCGGAGTTGCTTCAAAGATGTTTGAGGCTCTTTATGATGCAGGCATCAATATTCAAATGATTTCAACAAGCGAAATCAAGATTTCCGTTTTGATTGATGCTAAGTATGCTGATAGTGCTGTTAGCGCTGTTCACGATAAATTTATTTAAAGGAGAATTTCCTTGGAAAAAGATGCTGTTAGTGCAGGTGTTTCCCCGATAGGCGGTCTTTTTAGCACTGCTCAGGTGCGAACCCTTATATGCTATATCCTCTCTTCCCTAAACGAGCCCGTTCCGGGAAGACTTTTGGCTGATACTTTACATTATGAGGGTATTGCCAACTGCTTTGAGGTTAACGATTCTATTGCCGCATTATGTAATAGCGGACATCTTGAGAACGTTAACGAAAAAGAGGATACCTATATCGCAACCAAAAACGGCAAGGATGTTGCCGAAACCCTTAAAACCAGCCTTTCTTTAACGGTTAGGGAGAGGGCTTATTCGGCTGCGATTAAAATGATGGTTCGCTTCAAGAACGCCAAAGAGAATGATATAAAAATCTCAAGGGAGAACGAAAGAACCTTTATCACCTTTTCGGCCATTGATAACGGTGCTCCGTTTATGAGCGTTAAGCTAATGGTAACCGATGAGGACCAAGCAATTTATCTTAAAGAAAAATTCCTAAACAGCACCGAAAATATCTATTCTAAAATAATTGAAATACTTACAAAGTAAAAAGTCGGGTTTTAACCCGACTTTTTACTTTTAAACTTTTCTTGCAATTTTTGAGATAATTCCCTAAACCTTTCAGGGTTTACCTTTAAAACCTTGCGGTCATAAGTTAAAAGGCCGTTGGTTTCATCCTCAACATCACTGACTTGTGTTAAAACTGTAGCACATAGTCCCTTATCTATTGCAGGAATAACCTCTTTTTCATAGAGTTCAACAAGCGCATTTTCAAATTTTTCTCTATCTTTAAAAAATCTATAACCATAAGTTTTATCGAGATTAAAGCAGTGGTTTTCTATTTTACATGAATAACCGCCAAACTCGGATAAAACAAGAGGTTTTTCACTCTCTTTGAGT
>CAJGDQ010000130.1 GCA_904502215.1 Clostridiaceae bacterium | reverse complement strand
CTTGCAGTGCCTCGGTTGAGAGGGTTGTAAAAAGGCTTGATGGGGTTGAAAATTGCGAGGTTAACCTGATAACAGGCAAAATGACCGTTAACTTTGACCCCTCAAAAACCGGAAAAGAAGATTTTATCCGTGTTGTTGAAAAGGCGGGCTTTGGAATAACCGCTGAAAAAGTGAAAACCGAAAAGACCGATTCTTTTCTTTCGATAATCATTTCGGGTATTTTCAGTTTAATTCTCCTTTATATCTCTATGGGGCAAATGCTACTAGGCTCTGTTCCTCTTCCCTATTTTTTGGATATGGAAACTAGACCTTTAAACTTTGCAATAGCCCAAATTTTGCTGTGCATTCCCCCTATTTATTTTGGCAGAAGATTTTTTATAAAGGGTATTCCCCTTTTATTTAAGGGGCATCCGAATATGGACAGCTTGGTAGCCCTTGGTGCCAGCGCTTCCTTTATTTATAGCCTGGTTATGACCTTTACCATAAATCACAACCCCCACGCCGTTCATAACCTATATTTCGAATCGGTTGCGGTTGTTATAACCTTAATTCTTTTAGGTAAATTTCTCGAGAAAAGAAGCCAAAAGAAAACTGCCGATGCAATAGAAAAATTAATGGAGCTCTCCCCCGATACTGCTATTATCCTTAAAAATGGCGAGGAAACAGAGGTTAAAACCGAGCAAATCAGGGTTGGGGATATTTTAGTTGTCAAGGCGGGCAGTAAAGTTGCACTTGACGGAATTATCATAAACGGCTCCTCGGCCTTGGACGAATCCATGCTAACAGGCGAAAGTTTGCCGATAGAAAAAACTGTTGGCGATTTTGTTACGGGCGGCAGTATCAACCTTAACGGAAGATTAGAGGTTAAGGTTACTGCTATAGGACTTAATACCACCCTTTCAAAAATCATAAAATTTGTTGAAGAGGCTCAAAGCAAAAAAGCACCCATTTCAAAGGTTGCTGATAAGGTTTCGGGAATTTTTGTTCCAATCGTTTTATGTGTTGCTTTCTTATCGGCTGTTATATGGCTTATATCGGGCGCTGATTTCTCCTTTGCCCTTAAAATTTTCACGAGCGTTTTAGTTGTTGCCTGTCCTTGCGCTTTAGGTCTTGCAACACCAACCGCAATAATGGTTGGAACAGGGCTTGGCGCTAAAAACGGAATTTTAATTCGCAATGGCGAGGTGCTTGAAACAACCCATAAAATAGATGTTGCCGTTTTTGATAAAACAGGAACTGTTACAAAAGGAACTCCCCGTGTTCAAGAAATAATCGGCGATGAATTTGAAATTTTAAGAATTGCCGCCTCGGCAGAATCAGGCTCTACCCATCCTCTTTCAAAGGCTATATGTCAAGAAGCCAATTTAAAAGGTATTCCCCTTTCCAAGCCCCTAAATTTTGAAAACATTTCGGGCAAGGGAGTTAAATGCTTGATAGACGAAGCCGTTGTTTTGGTTGGCAAAGAAGCCTTTTTAAATGAAAACGGAATTGATACTAATGCCTTTAAGGATAGAGCCGAGCTTTCCGCTTCAAAAGGAAATTCCCTTGTTTTTATAAGCCTTGGCGATAGTGCGCTCGGTTTTATTTCGATTTCAGATGAGCTTAAGGAAAACTCAAAAGAAACTATCGCAAAGCTCAAGGCTTTAAAAATAAAAACTGTTTTGCTTTCGGGAGATAACAGGCTTTGCGCCCGGTTTATTGGAAAAGAAATCGGCGCCGATGAAATTTACTTCGAGGTTTTACCCGAGCAAAAGGCCGAGATTATAGAAAAACTAAGGAAAGAAAATTCAACCGTTTTAATGGTTGGAGATGGCATCAACGATGCACCTGCCCTTAGCGTTGCCGATGTTGGCTGTGCTATCGGCTCGGGCAGTGATATTGCTATTGAATCGGCCGATATAGTGCTTATGAAAAACGATATTCTCGATGTTTCTAAGGCAATAACTCTTAGCCGACTCACCATTAAAAATATAAAACAAAATCTCTTTTGGGCATTTTGTTATAACACTGTTTTAATTCCCGTAGCGGCGGGTGCTTTATATGCTTTGGGCGGACCTCTCTTAAGTCCTATGTTTGCGGGACTTGCGATGTCGCTAAGCTCCCTGTTTGTTGTTACCAACGCTTTAAGGCTTAAAAATAAAAAACTATAAGAGGTAAAATTATGTTATACGAAATTAAGGTTAATGATATCCATTGCGAAAATTGCGTTAAAAGAATTGTTAACGCATTAAATGAAACAGGAATTAAATTCGAGGTTAGCCTCGAAAATAAAACAGTTACGGTTGATGGTTGTGAGCATTGTCTTAAAACTGCAATAACCGAGCTTGAGGACTTGGGTTTCACCCCAGAGGTTTGATTATGAAAAGATATCTAAAAGAGCTTATAATTTTAGGTCTTATCCTTGTTATGTTCTTCCTATTTCCATTAACCGCAGGACCAACTGACGCTATGGGAATGGTGTTTATTATAATTTTTTCAATGTTTTTGCTATCCTTTATATTGGGGCTGATTTCCAAAAACAAACTGAAATTTTTATTGCCCGTAGCAACGGCTGTTTTATTTCTCCCATCCATCCCGATTTACTATAATTCCTCAGCCCTCGTTCATTCGCTTTGGTATCTTGTGATTTCCTCTATCGGTTTGGCTTTGGGTATTGGAATTAGATTTTTAATATCGCTTGTTAAATAGTAAAAGAGCTATTGGAAATTTCCAATAGCTCTTTTTTATTGTTTGTTTTTTATTGTTGTTACTGAGGAAACAAGCATACGGCGGATTACACCGCAAGAATGCAAAAGAACTTTGATTTGTTCGGACTTAACTATGTCGGTCTTAGAAAAAAGTTCTAACCAATACTCAGTTTCATAACATTCTTTTAATGCTATTTGAAGTTTTGATATAAAATCAGCTTTACTTTGTGCATAGTTAGCTTCTCTAATATTGGCACCTATACTTGTTATGGAACGCTCAAACTGATTTTTAAGCGAATAATGTCCCTCTATTTCATCTGCAAATTTCAAACCATCGACCGCAAGTTGCATAGAAAGTTCGGCAAGCTTATTTTCTCGCATAATTTTCTCCTTTTAAATGAAATCCCGCAAGAAACTTGCGGGATGAAATCATTTTATGATGAAGTCTAAAACTAAAGTTTTCGAATAAATTAAATCCACTATATCGCAAAGCGACTTCATCCGAAGCCTTGTGAGGATTTCATCCGCAGAGCGGATTTATTCCACACAAAGTGTGGATTTAATTGCTTTAGCCATCGGCTAAAGTGAGACGAGGTAAAGTGCCATATTCTAAAAAAGGCAAAATCCTTCATTCTCTTAACCTTTCTAAATATTTCTTTTTTTCTCAATTCTGCCCGTTCCTTTTTCTTTCTCGCTCTTTCCTTTTTTCTCTCATTTTTTCAGAGTTCGGGCAGAGTGCTCTGACAGTATGAGAACTTAATTTGCGTATGCGAGGTTTCTCTTTTTCTCCTTCTTTTTCCTCGTTCACGGG
>CAJGDQ010000129.1 GCA_904502215.1 Clostridiaceae bacterium | reverse complement strand
TGTTTTATATCTTATCAAAGGGTGGAGTATAGAGATAAAGGGCGTTGCAACAGCCAAGGCGGTCTTTACAAATAATCTTTAACAAATTCGTTGTTATAAAGAGTGTAGGTATATTCAAAACCTATATCCTTCAGCATTTTTTTGCTTTCTTTAAAGAAGCAATCGAGAGAATTGGCAGAATGGGAATCGGAGTTTAAAACGAGTTTTCCACCATTTTTCTTCAAGGTGTGCAAAAGGTCAAGGCTCGGATATGGAGAAGTTCGGTAGCCTCTTGAAACGGCACCTGTGTTAACCTCGAAAAAGCAGTCTGCCTTAAGTGCTTCAAGCAAATATTTTTCAGCAAGGGCCTTATATTCTTCGTTATTAAGGAAAGTGCAATCAGGTTCATCGAATTTTGTTATTAAATCAAAATGGCCGATTATATCGGGCTTTCTTGATTTGATATAATCGCAAAAAGGCTCGTAATAGTTTCGAGCTAACGTTAAAATATCGCCATTAAAAAGCTTTAAAACATTATTAAAATATACAGGCAAGCGGTCAACATCATAATATTTATCTTCAATTCTAAAATAATGGTTAGAACCCAAAATATAATCGAAATCCTCTCGGTTTTGAAGCTGACGCATATCTTCTTCAATGCCAAGATAAATTTGGATTTTATTTTTGTATTTTTCCTTAAGCCTTTTGATTTCGGCCATGTAGCCTTCTGTATCGGTCATACAGTAGGAAGTATCATCTTTAGTGTACCCGTGCCCCGAAAAGCCGAGGGAAGAAAAACCATTGTTTATCGCCGAAATAACCATCTCTTCAGCTGTGTTTTTGCCATCGCAAAAGGAAGTATGGGTATGAAAATTTGAAAGCATTTTAGTTCTCCTTTCAAAATTGTAAATTAATTTTAACACATTTTGAGAAATGTGTAAAGGCGTATTATAATATAAATTATTATTGATTTATGGGAGGGAATGAAGTATAATATAGAAAAGTATACGGATTGGAGTGGCAAATATGCGAAAAGTGCTTTTTATTTCAAGTACGGGTGGACATTTATCTGAGATGCTTCAACTTTGCCCCTTATTCAAAAAATACGATTATCATATTATAACCGAAAAAACAAAATCAAATATTAAACTTAGAGAAAAGTATAAAGTTGATTATTTGGTTTACGGAACGAAATATCATCTTTTTAAATACATTTTTAAATTTGCTTATAATATTTTAAAATCGTTTTGGCTTTTTTTGAAGCTAAGACCAAAGGTTATAGTTACCACTGGTACTCATACGGCAGTTCCTATGTGTTATATTGGAAAGCTGTTTGGAAGCAAAATAGTTTTTATCGAAACCTTTGCAAATAGGAATACAAAAACCTCATCCGGCAAATTGGTTTATCCTATTGCTGATTTATTTATAGTTCAGTGGGAAGAAATGTTGAGACTTTATCCAAAGGCGGTTTTAGGCGGTTGGATATACTAAATTTTAAGAGGTAAAAGATGATTTTAGTTACTTTAGGCACTCAAGATAAGCCATTTACTCGTTTGTTGCAAATTATTGAAGAACAAATAGATAAAGGGAATGTAAATGGGCGTGTAGTGGTGCAAGCTGGTTGCACACAGTTTAAAACTGAAAAAATGGATATTTTCGATTTAGTTCCTATGGATAAATTGAATAGGTTAACTGAAGAAGCGGATTTTATTATAACTCACGGTGGCGTTGGTTCTATTATAAGTGCTTTAAAATACGGTAAGAAAATTATTGTTTGCCCAAGATTGTATAAATATGGGGAACATATTAATGACCATCAGTTAGAAATAACCGAAAATTTTTCAGAAAACGGATATGTTTGCGCTCTTAACGATGGCGATGATTTAGGAGAGGTATTAAAAAAACTTGAAACTTTTACGCCAAAAGAATTTAAAAGCAATACTGAAAATATGATAAAAATAGTTGATGAGTTTATAGAAAAAGCCTTGAAATAATTTAATAAGTTTTGTTTGTGTAACGGATATAACAATTTGAAATAAACCAAGGTGGGTTAAGGATGAAAAAAATCAAGGTTATGAGTGTTTTCGGAACTCGTCCAGAGGCTATAAAAATGGCTCCGCTTGTTAAAGAGCTCGAAAAAAGAGAAGAAATTGAGAGTATAGTTTGTGTTACTGCTCAGCATAGGGAGATGCTTGACCAGGTGCTTGAAACCTTTGATATCAAGCCTGATTATGACCTTAATATGATGAAGCAGGGTCAAACCCTTGTTGATATTACAGTTGGTGCATTAACTGGGCTTGACGGAGTTATTAAAGAAGCAAAACCCGATATAGTTTTGGTTCACGGTGATACTTCAACAACCTTTGCGGGAGGCCTTGCAGCTTTTTATAATCAGGTTGCTATCGGACACGTTGAAGCAGGTCTTAGAACCTATAATAAGTATTCTCCTTATCCCGAGGAAATGAATCGCCAAATGGTTGATTGCTTTACCGATATGTTTTTTGCCCCAACTAATTTGAGCCGAGAAAATCTCCTTAAAGAGAATATTGATGACGGCAAGATTTATGTAACGGGAAATACCGTTATTGATGCTATGAGCACCACTGTTGATGAGGGATATACCCATCCCGAGCTTGAATGGCTTGATGGCGATAAGATGATACTTTTAACCGCTCATAGAAGAGAAAACCTTGGTGAGCCTATGCGTAATATCTTCAGAGGCATTCGCAAGGTGCTTGATGAGGTAGAGGGGTATAAGGTTATTTATCCTATTCATAAAAATCCTTTAGTTCGTGCTGCTGCTGATGAGATTTTCGGCGATTGCGATAGAGTTAAGTTAATTGAGCCTCTTGAAGTTTTCGATTTTCATAACTTCCAGAATCAAGCTCATATAATCTTGACCGATAGCGGCGGAATTCAGGAAGAGGCTCCTGCTCTTGGCAAACCCGTTTTGGTTTTGAGGGATACAACCGAAAGACCTGAGGGCATAGATGCCGGAACCTTAAAGCTTGTAGGAACTGACAGTGAGGCAATTTATAGAGAAACTATAAAACTGCTTACCGATAGTGAGGAATACGACCGCATGAGCAAGGCTTCCAATCCTTATGGAGACGGACATGCCAGTGAGCGTATTGTTGATGCAATAATTGAGAAATTTAAATAAGTGAATTTTTGCAATACTAGGAAGTGATATTATGAAGAGGAATAATGAGCAGTTTAAAAAGTCATTGCGCTCCGTGTTTGCAGTAGCGCTGGTTTTAATGCAAACTATGGTTTTCGCATATACTTGGTTTACGGAATATAACAACTATATTGTTGTTCCCTTTGTTCAAAAAGGTAACTGGTTTTTCTATTTGGTTTATGCCATCATTTTTGTTATATTCCTTAATTCGTTTGATGGACTTAAATATGGAACATACAGAAGAACAAATCTTATAATTGCTCAAATTTTAGCAACTATTGCAACTGCTTTTATTATTTATTTGCAAATAGTTCTTATGGCTGCAAGATTTGTAACGGTTGTTCCTCTG
>CAJGDQ010000128.1 GCA_904502215.1 Clostridiaceae bacterium | reverse complement strand
CAATTCCATGCATAGAATTTAAGGAGCAAAGTAATGATAAACCTTAATGATATAATGGAAACCATAAATATGATTTCCGAGGAAAATCTTGATATAAGAACGGTTACAATGGGTATTTCCTTGCTTGATTGTGCCGATTCGGATGCTAAAAAGGCTTGCGATAAGATTTATGATAAGATAACCCGAATGGCAGGAAATCTTGTTAAAACAGGTGAAGAGATTTCGGCGCAGTATGGTATACCGATTATAAATAAGCGAATTTCGGTAACTCCGATTTCAATGCTTGTTGCCTCTTCGGGAGGCGACCCCGTTATGTATGCTAAGGCCCTTCAAAAAGCCGCTGATGCTACGGGAGTTAACTTTATAGGCGGATATTCCGCTTTGGTTCATAAAGGCTTTTCGGCAGGGGACGAGGCCCTTATCCGTTCTATCCCCGAGGCTCTTTCGGTAACAAATAATATTTGCTCTTCGGTTAATATCGGCTCAACCAAGGCCGGAATTAATATGGATGCCGTAAAACTTATGGGCCAAATTGTTAAGGAAACAGCTGAAAAAACTGCCGATAGAGATTGCATAGGTGCGGCAAAGCTTGTTGTATTTTGTAACGCTGTTGAGGATAATCCTTTTATGGCAGGCGCTTTCCACGGTGTTGGAGAGCCTGATAGTGTTATCCATGTTGGTGTTTCGGGTCCCGGTGTTGTTCAGGCAGCTCTTAAAAAATGTCCCGATGGAGATTTAGGCCAGTTGGCTGAAATTATTAAGAGAACGGCATTCAAGATAACAAGAATGGGTCAGTTAGTTGGAACCGAGGCTTCTAAAAGACTGGGTGTTTCTTTTGGTATTGTTGATTTATCATTGGCTCCAACTCCTGCAATCGGCGATTCGGTTGCCCATATTTTAGAGGAGATGGGACTTGAAAGATGTGGAACTCACGGAACAACCGCCGCCCTTGCCATGCTTAATGATGCTGTTAAGAAGGGCGGAGTTATGGCTTCTTCCTATGTTGGCGGACTTTCGGGTGCTTTTATTCCCGTTTCTGAGGATGCAGGTATGATAGCTGCCGCTCGCTCGGGTGATTTATCCCTTGCAAAGCTAGAGGCTATGACAGCCGTTTGCTCGGTTGGTCTTGATATGATAGCAATCCCCGGCGATACTCCCGCTGAGGTTATTTCGGCCATAATCGCAGATGAGGCTGCTATTGGTATGGTAAACTCCAAAACAACTGCAGTTCGTGTTATCCCTGCCATTGGCAAAAAGGTTGGAGAGGATTTAGAGTTTGGCGGACTTTTGGGTTCAGGTCCTATTATGGATGTTAATCTTTCGATGTCGCCCAAGAAGTTTATAGATAGGGCAGGAAGAATACCCGCTCCGCTCCAGAGTTTAAAGAATTAAGTGAAAACAATGAAAAATATTGTGCTTATAGGTATGCCGTCTTCGGGTAAAAGCACCTTGGGTGTTGTTCTTGCTAAAACACTTGGAATGCAGTTTGTTGATACTGATTTAATAATTCAGCAAAAAACAGGCAAAAGGCTTCAAGAGTTGATAAATGAAAATGGGACCGATTTTTTCCTTAAAACCGAGCAGGAGATAGTTTGTTCTCTTGATTTGGAAGGGTTTGTTATAGCAACAGGCGGAAGTGTTGTTTTATCCGATAAAGCTATGCAAAGCCTCAAAGAAAATTCGGTTATAATTTATCTTGAAGCATCCCTGGAGGAGTTAGATTTAAGGCTTAACAATATAAAAACACGAGGAATAGCTATGGAAAAGGGTGAAAGCCTTGAAAGTGTTTATATTAAGAGGAAGCCTTTATATGAAAGGTATGCTGATATAATCGTTTCTTCAGAAAATTCTTTTGAGGCAACGGTTGAAATAATAGTTAGAGAAATTAAAAATTCAGGAGTATTCTCCTGAATTTTTAGTGTGATAGGCAGGTGAAATTTGTGGGAGAAAATGCTAAATGGTATAAAAAAGGGTTGGTTGATGGAATACCGATAGCTTTGGGCTATTTTGCGGTTGCGTTTACCTTGGGTATAGTTGCGAAAAATTCAGGACTTTCGGCATTTCAGGCAATGCTTGCCGCCGCTCTCACAAATGCATCAGCAGGTGGTTATGCGGGATTTACTCTTATAGGAGAAAACGCAAGCTTTTTGGAGATGGCACTCACTCAGCTTGTTGTTAATGCGAGATATTTACTTATGGCTTGTGCTTTAAGTCAAAAGCTAAGCCCCAAAACCTCAACACTGCATAGAAGTCTTATAGCCTTTGATGTTACTGATGAAGTTTTTGGAATATCGGTTTCGGTTAAGGGCACTTTAAATCCTTTTTATAATTACGGTGCGATGACGGTTTCAATTCCCGGTTGGGCGCTTGGCGCATTTTTTGGCGTTATTATGGGAAATGTTTTGCCAAACAGCGTTGTTAGCGCCTTGAGCGTTGGACTTTACGGAATGTTCCTGGCTATTATAATTCCGCCTGCGAGAAAAAATAAGATTATAGCCGTTTTAGTTATGGTTTCTATGGCTTTGAGCTTTGTTTTTTCAAAGCTTCCTCTTTTAAGCTCGATTTCTTCGGGTATGAGGGTTATAGTTTTAACCGTTTTAATATCCCTTGCGGCTGCTGTTTTATTCCCAAGAGAAGAGGAGGATGAGGATGCAGTTTAAGGTTTATATTTACATATTTATAATGGCGGCAGTAATTTATCTTATAAGACTTTTACCGCTAACTCTTATTCGCAAAAGAATAACCAATAAAACCCTTCGTTCATTCCTTTTTTATGTTCCTTATGTAACCTTGGCAGTAATGACCTTTCCTGCCATTATTGAGGCAACAAACAGTATTTGGTCGGGAATTGCGGCTTTAATTTCGGGAGTTTTGCTTGCGTATTTCGGGATAGGGCTATTTGGTGTTGCGGTTTGCTCCTGTGCCGTTGTTTTTGTTGTTGAAGCTATTATGAGGTTTATGCAGTAAAAAATCTTGAAAAGAAACATAAAATGTGTTATACTATCGTAGTTTAGGAGGTATGTTATGTCTGATTACTTGAAGATGAGCAAGGCTGAGCTTGAAGCGGAAATGCAAATAGTTCGCAAGGACTATGAAAAACTTTGCGCTATGCACCTTTCTCTTGATATGTCGAGAGGTAAGCCCGGCTTTGATAATATGGATATAAGTTCCGAGATGTTTAATATGGTTGGAACTAATACAGGCTATAAGAATATTGATGGTATTGATTGCCGAAATTATGGCGGTCTTGATGGTCTTAGCGAGCTAAAGCAGCTTTTTGCCGACCTTTTAGACCTTTCACCTGAGCAAATAATTGTTGGCGGAAATTCATCACTTAATATGATGTTTGATACTATAGCTCAGGCTATGACTCACGGTATGGGTGGCGAGCCTTGGTGCAAACAGGGGAATATTAAGTTTTTATGTCCCGTTCCGGGATATGACCGCCATTTTGCAATAACTGAATATTTTGGCATTGAGCTTATACCTGTTGAAATGGATGAAAACGGTCCTTTAATGGATGTTGTTGAAGAGCTTGTTAAGGATAGCTCGGTTAAGGGTAT
>CAJGDQ010000127.1 GCA_904502215.1 Clostridiaceae bacterium | reverse complement strand
TTCCTCTTCGCTCATACCAGCTTGAAGCATTTGAGCAATATAAGCGTTATAGCCTTGCTGTTCATTAGCGGGGAGAGATGCGATATACATTTTTAGTCCTTTAAAATCCATATTATCAAAATGGTTTTCAAAGGGAAGACCTGTCAAAACATTTTTGGTTTCATCAGCCTTTTGAGCTTTAACTATTTCGCTATCGTTAACAGCATTAATAAGCTTTTCCATAAGCTCTTTCTTGAAGCCTATAAATCCGCTTGTTTCATCGTTAACCGAGGCTTCGGTGGGTCTTAGAATACCAACAACCTTAATTTCCTCAGCATTTGCTAGCTTTGACTGAATATAAAGCTCATCCTTGGTTTTATCAGCCCAAGTGCCGTTTTGTTGTTTTTCGAAATAATCGCTGTTTATTAAAAGCTTGAATTTAAGATTTAAAATTTCATCAAAGGTATATTCGGCGTGTTCAGTGGCCTCAACCTTTTCGCCATTTTTAAGCTTTTCAATCATTTCTTCAAGCTCTTTATCATCCTTAAGACCTAAAGAATAGAGGGTATAATCGCTAATTTGATTTCTACTGTTAACAACTAAAACAACCTCATTATAATTTTCGGGCATTTTACCTGCAATGACATCATATTGCTTGTTTAAAAATTCAGTATTATCAAATAACTGATGCCAAACCTCAGTGTTCATCATCGGGCTTGACATTGCCCCGGAGTTTTCACCCATACCCATACTGCCTGTAATCTTATTGAAGACCTGATTTGGATTTATGTGTTTACCTTCAAGTGTATAGATATTCATAGTGGTTGAATATCCATATTCGATGTTGCTTGAATATTCTTCAAAGCCATCGGTTTTTTCGATATGCGCCTTAAAATCTTTGAGGTTGTTTGCCGAAATGCCATTCATCATAGCACTCATCATTTCGGTCATAATGTTATTTGAATAGATTTTTTCGGCATTTTTATCAAATTCGCTTGGTGCATTCCCCATAAGGTCATTAGCAAGACTGCTCATATCCATTCCTGCTTGCTCAATGGTTATCGGATAGCTTGATAGGGTTTCCTCTTCAACACGAACAATATAAGCATTAACACCGTTTGATAGGGCTAAAATAAGGGCAATACCTATTATACCGATTGAGCCCGCAAATGATGTTAGAATAGTTCTTGTTTTTTTGGTTAAAAGGTTGTTAAGAGAAAGGGTAAGGGCGGTTATAAAGGACATTGAGGGGCGCTTTTTTGAAAGCTCCTTAACAGCCTCATTTTCCTCGGTTTTAAACGGCTTGGAATCATCGGTTATTTTACCATCTAAAAGGCGGATAATTCTTGTTGAATATTCCTCGGCAAGCTCGGGGTTATGGGTAACCATAATAACAAGCTTATCCTTGGCAATTTCCTTTAAAAGTTCCATAATTGATACTGAGGTTTCGCTATCGAGCGCACCAGTTGGCTCATCGGCCAAAAGAATATCAGGATTGTTAACGAGAGCACGTGCGATTGCTACACGTTGCATTTGACCGCCCGACATTTGATTAGGCTTTTTATGAACCTGGTCCGAAAGACCAACCTGGCTAAGCGCTTCAAGAGCTCTTTTTTTGCGTTCGGATTTGGAAACTCCCGAAAGAGTTAGGGCTAGTTCAACATTTGAAAGCACAGATTGATGGGGGATAAGATTATAACTTTGAAAAATAAAACCAATTGAATGGTTTCTATAGTTATCCCAATCCCTATCTCGAAACTCCTTAGTTGATTTACCGTTTATGAATAAATCTCCGCTGGTATATCTATCAAGACCACCAATTATATTAAGAAGGGTTGTTTTTCCGCATCCTGAAGGGCCAAGTATTGATACAAATTCATTTTCTCTAAATTCGATATCAACACCCTTTAGAGCACCAACAATAGTATCGCCTGTTTTATATTCCTTAACGATATTTTTAAGTTTGAGCATATAAGTTTCCTTTCATAGTGTTTTATCTTATTATAACAGGAAAATAATAACAAATTATGAATTTTTAAAAAATTTTTAAAGCCTTTGAAAATTTTTCAAAGGCTTTAAGGTTTAATTAATGCGATATTTTGATTCAAACATATTATAATCATCAATAAATGCTCCGGCTGAAGCTGATTTGATTTTATTGAGATATTTATGAGCATCAAGCTTATCAGAAGGCAACTGCATGGTATAAACTGCTATGTTTGAGCAGTGGTCGGAAATTCTTTCGTAATTAGTAAGTAAATCACTGAATATAAATCCAAGTTCAATGGTGCAGTTTCCGCCTTGCAAGCGGTTGATATGCATAGCCTTAAGCTCTTTTTTGAGCTTATCGATAACCTGTTCAAGAGGCTCAACCTTTGATGCTAACTCGGTGTCATCATTGATAAAGGAATCAATAGTAAGGTTAACTATTTCATTAACAGCACTTGTTATAACCTTTATTTCAGCAATAGCATCCTTGGAGAAGGTAACATTTTTAGAGTGCATTTCTTCAGCAACCTTGCAAATGTTAAGAGCATGGTCGCCGATACGCTCTAAATCTCCGATACTGTGAAGCATACGGGCAACACCGTGCGAGCTGGTATCATTAAGGTCGTTATTGCTTATTTTAACGAGATATGTGCCAAGCTTGTCCTCATATTTATCAATAATGTTTTCCTTTTCACGAACATAATCAACCTTTTTAGCATCATATGCTTCAAAAACTTCAATAGCTTTAATAAGGGATTCTCTTGCATGCTCAGCCATTTCCTCGCAAAGCCTATGGCATTCGGAAATAGCAAGGGGAGTATTATGGAAAATACGCTCGTCCAAGAAAACGGTATGCTTTTTCTCGTTGTCATCATCCTTGACAACAAGGGTGCAAAACTTGATTAAAAGCTTTTTTATTGGGAGGAGAAGAACGGTATTTATAGTGTTAAATAAGGTATGAATGATAGCAACGCCAACCATAGCAATCTCGGTTGCTAAAATTGTAACACCAAAGGCTCTCATTATATACATAATAATCATACAAAGAATTGAGCCGAAAACATTTACTGAGAAATGCATAACAACAACTCTTTTAGCAGCCTTATTAGTGCCAAGACTTCCGATTAAAGCGGTAACACAGGTTCCTATATTAGCACCCAACACTAATGGGATAGCCATTTCCCAAGTGATTCCACCGGCTAAAGCTAAAGCTTGAACGATACCGATAGTAGCGGCAGAAGATTGGATAACACCTGTGAAAACAGTTGAAATTAAAAGTGCAGCTATTGGGCTTTTCAGTGTTGTTAAGAAGGTATCAAAACCATCAATTGAACGAACCGAAACCATTGAATCACTCATAAGGTCCATACCGCAAATAAGTATTGCAAAGCCGATAAGAATGTTACCAAGGTCTTTCTTCTTATTGCTGTTTGAGAACATTTGCATTGCAATGCCTATGAATGCAAGAATCGGTGCAAAAACACTTGGGTTTAAAATTTCAATATACCATTTACCTTCAAGACCTGCAAGGCTTAAAAGCCAGGCGGTTAGGGTTGTTCCCACATTGGAGCCCATAATCATGCCAAAGGTATTTGCAAAATTTAAAATACC
>CAJGDQ010000126.1 GCA_904502215.1 Clostridiaceae bacterium | reverse complement strand
CTTTGGCAATGTGTTATAGGCTCTTTGTTTGCGATAGTTGTTGTTAAATGCTTGTTTGGCGGAATCGGTCAAAACTTGGTTAACCCCGCTATCACCGCAAGAGTTTTTATGCTTGTAGCCTTCAGCTCAATAGCAACTCCTGCTTTCCCTGTTGATTCGGTTGCAAGCGCAACTCCCTTAGCGGCTGATAAGTTGCCATCTCTTTGGGAATTATTTATTGGTAACCATGGCGGTGCAATCGGTGAAACCTGCGCATTGGCTTTGCTTTTAGGCGGCATTTATTTGCTTGCTCGCCGTGTTATCAGCTGGCATATACCGGTTGTATTTATTGGCACTGTGTTTGTATTTTCATTCCTTATGGAAGGCTTTGATGCTGTTTCTGCCTTGTCGCTTATTATGACAGGCGGCGTATTTATCGGTGCCTTCTTTATGGCAACCGATTATACAACCTCTCCTTCAACCGCTTGGGGCAAGGTTATATTTGGCTTAGGTGCGGGACTTCTTACCTGTTTGATTAGATATTTTGGAACCTATCCCGAGGGCGTTTCCTTTGCCATCTTGTTTATGAATATCCTCACTCCTTATATAAGCCGTTGGACAAGACGCAAGGTATTTGCAACAGGAGGTAATTAATAATGAAAAAGAATATTAAAAATCTTGTTGTATTTGTTTGCATTTGCACCGTAATAACCTTGTTGTTGGCAACAACCAATTTTATTACGGCTCCAATGATTGAAAAAAATCAAAACGCTTTGGCAAATAAAGCGCTTTTAGAGGTTATGCCAAACGGCAAAGGCTTTGAAAATGTTGATATAACCAAACTAACCCTCCCATCAACCGTTACCGAGGCTTATAGAGAAACCGATGGCCAAGGCTATGTAATCAAACTGTTAACCTCGGGTTATGGCAGTGATATGGTTATTATGTGCGGTGTTGATAGTAAGGGTGTTGTAACAGGTGCGGTTTGCCTTTCTTCTAACGAAACTCTCGGAAAAGAGAAAACCTATGGCGAAAACTTCACCGATAAAGATGCTGCAGGTGTTGATGGGGTTGATACCATCACCGGCGCAACAAAAACAACCGAGGCATATAAAAATGCCGTTAAGGATGCATTAAATGCTGCTATTATTTTGGGCGGAGGCTCGGTTGATATAAGAAGCGAAGAGGAAATTCTTTTCGATAATTTGAATACTGCTTTGCCAGAGGGCGAAAAGAAGTTCCAAAAGCTGTTCTTAACCGAAGAATTAGATAATATTGATGCAGTTTATGCCGCTGAAAACCAAATGGGCTATGTGATTGTTCAGGGTGAGCAGTTTATAGGTGTTAAGGCTGACGGAACTGTTGCTGAGGGTGTAGAGAATGGCACAATATTTACCGATGCCGTTGCAAAAATTAAGGCAAGCTCACTTCAGGATATCAACCTTGCAGGCTATCCCGATTTAGAGGCAACGATTATATCGGCTAAGAAAACTGCCAGCGGGAATTATGTTATCGAAGCTAAGGGTGCAGGCTATGGCATCAAGGGTGGCGATGAGTATCACCCCGCTTCAAACGAATATATTATAGTTCGAGTAGCTATAACCCCTGATTATAAGATTATTGATTGTATAACCGTTTCTCAGGCTGAAACCAAGGGCCTTGGCGATGAATGTGCCAATGAGAGCTTCTATGGTCAGTTTGTTGGTAAAACAGAGCAAAATTACACCGAGATTGATGCTATCAGCGGTGCCACTTTAACCACCGATGGTTATAAGCAGGCAATCGAGCGTGCATTTGCGGCTGTTAAAGTATTAAAAGGAGGTGCCTGATAATGAAAGAAAAATCTTCACTTTCGGTTTTGCTTAACGGAATTATTAAAGAAAATCCTGTGTTGGTGCTCATTCTCGGCACCTGCCCGACATTGGCTACAACAACCACCGTTGACGGTGCTTTCGGTATGGGTATTGCCGCTTTGGTTGTTCTTGTTTGTTCTAATGTGTTTATTTCGCTTTTGCGAAAGGTAATTCCTGAAACTATGCGTATTCCTTGCTATATTGTTATTATTGCAGGGTTTGTTACTATGGTTAAAATGATGATTCAGGCATTTTTGCCTTCCTTATATGAAGCGCTTGGCGTTTATTTGGATTTGATAACGGTTAACTGTATTATATTGGGCCGTGCTGAAATGTTTGCCAATAAAAATGCTGTTGTGGCTTCGGCGCTTGACGGTGTTGGTATGGGCTTGGGATTCACCTTGTCCTTAACCGTAATGTCAACCATCCGTGAGGTTTTTGGTGCCGCATCCTTTGCAGGAATTGCAATTCCCTTTATGCAGGACTATAAAATCGAATTTTTAACCAAAGCCCCCGGTGGACTATTGGTTTATGGTTTGCTTATAGCCCTTATCTATGTTGTAACACAGGGAAAAGCGCCCTTGAAGAAAAGCTTTTCTTGCGAGGGTTGCCCCAATGCCGAGTTTTGCAACAGTCAAAATTGCGATATGAAAGGAGCTTAAGAACTAATGGAAAGTTTAAAAATTCTAATTGTTATACTTCTTTCTTCTGTTTTGGTTGATAACTATGTTCTCAGTCGATTTTTAGGTATTTGCCCATTCTTGGGTGTTTCCAAGAAAATTGACCAGGCGGTTGGTATGGGTGTTGCTGTAACAATAGTTATGTTGATTGCAACAGTTGTTACCTGGCCTATTCAGTATTTTGTTCTTAACACCTTGAATCTTGGTTATTTGCAAAATATTGTATTCATTTTGATTATTGCGTCTTTAGTGCAAATACTCGAAATGTTTCTCAAAAAGTTTTCACCCGCTCTTCATAAGGGACTGGGTGTGTATCTGCCCCTTATCACCACCAACTGTGCGGTGTTAGGTGTTACTATTAACAATATTCTTGATGGATATAACTTTATTGAGTCTATGGTTAGTTCTTTAGGCTGCGGACTAGGCTTCTTGTTGGCAATGGTTTTGTTCTCGGGACTTCGTTCGCGTATTGATGATACCCAAGTTCCTGCTCCCTTTAAAGGCTTGGCAGTAACGTTGATTGCTGCTTCCTTTATTTCTTTGGCATTTATGGGCTTTAGCGGTATCGTTGAAAATATTTTTGCTTGATAAGAGGTGCTTAAAATGGATATATTAATTGCATTTCTTGTAATGCTTGCGGCCGCTATAGTAATCGGACTTTTGTTGTTGGTATGCTCATATTTCTTTTCGGTTAAGGATAATCCTCTGAAAAAGGAAATCAGAGAATGCTTGCCGGGTATTAACTGCGGAGCTTGCGGATATAAAGGCTGTGATGACTATGCCGAGGCTTTGGCCGAGGATGGTGTTGCCCCTAACCTTTGCGTTCCGGGCGCTCAAAGTGTTGCAGATGAAATCGGAAGAATTTTAGGTGTTGAGGCTGAGCCTTTTAAAGATGTTGTTGCCTTTGTAGGATGTAACGGTCATTGCAATGCAACCTTTAAAACTGCTGAATATGAGGGAGTTCAAACCTGTGCCGCTGCATCTATGGTTTATGGCGGAGCTAATTCTTGCAAATTTGGTTGCTTAGGCTTTGGCGATTGCGCCGCTAAGTGCCCTGCCGATGCTATTTGCTTGGTGGATGGTATCGCCCGCATTGATACCTGTCGTTGTTTGGGTTGCGGAATGTGTG
>CAJGDQ010000125.1 GCA_904502215.1 Clostridiaceae bacterium | reverse complement strand
TTCAATAGATGAGGCTCATGAATCCTTAAAAGAAATCCGCGCTGAAATAACCAAAACAAGCGAGGAATTTGTTGCCGAGGTTGACCGCCTTATGAACTCTTTAAGTGCTACCAAAATTCAAATCGCTGAGAATAAGGATACTTGCGAAACTGCCGAAAGAGAATTTGCTGAGGTTTATGAAGCAATAGTTAAATGAGAGAATTTTATTTAGATACCAAAACATTAAGAGAAAAAGCCCAAGATTTAAAAGCCGGCGATAAGGTTTATCTTTCGGGAACTGTTTATACTGCTCGGGATGCCGCCCATAAAAGAATGTTTTCTCTTTTAGAAAACGGCAAACCTCTTCCCTTTAATATTGAAAATTCGGTTATTTACTATGCGGGACCAACTCCAACCCCTGAGGGTAAAATTATTGGCAGCGTTGGACCAACAACCTCAGGCCGTATGGATAAATTCACCCCAAAGCTATTAGATATGGGACTTGTTGCTACTATTGGCAAGGGCGAAAGAAACACCGAGGTTATCGAGGCTATTAAAAGAAATAAAGCCATTTATCTTTGCGCCATCGGCGGTGCAGGTGCTTTAGCTTCCCTTAGTATTGCCGAATGCGAAGTAATAGCCTTTGATGATTTAGGCTGCGAATCAATAAAAAAATTAACCTTTAATAATTTCCCTTTATTTGTTGGAATTGATACTAAAGGTAATGAAATTTTCAAAAAATAAAAGTCCGTTTAAACGGACTTTTTTCTATATATATTTCTTATTTTGAGCCTTATTAACCCCTAATACTCCACCGATAACGCTTGATAGCATAAAAATTATCAGATGAAAAAGAGTATTAACAGTAACCGCACCTTTATCAACTATAAGCGATACAACAAGAATTATTGCAAAGGTTATTATTCCAACTATAGCACCGTTTAAGAGCCCTTTTTGACCGAATTTTTTAGCCGCATAAAAAGCACCGAAAAAGCAACCAATAGCTAGACTTACTGTTGCAAAAACTGCTGAGTATTCATACCCTGCCTCTAAAAAATACATAATAACTGCAAATACTAAAACACCAACGGCGGTAATTATTGCCTCAATTATAAAGGCCTTTATAAAAACCGAATTTTTATTCTCCGCTTCTTTTTTCATAGAAAAACCCTCCCGAACATTAAATGTTTATTCGGGAGGGTTAGTTTTTATTACTTATTTCTTTACAGGAGCATCATCATGAACGGTTAAGTTGCTCTGAAGTGCCCAACGAGCGATGGTAATCTTAGAATGGTCGCTGATAGACTCCATAACAATGGTATCTTCCTTAAGAGAGATAACTCTACCATAAAGACCGCCGATTGTTATAATCTCATCGCCAACCTGAAGATTTTCGCGCATCTTCTTTTCTTCCTTCTGCTTTTTACGCTGAGGACGAATCATAAGAAAATACAAACCACCGAAAAGAACTGCATAAATTAAAATCATAGGCAATAAACCGCCAAGACCTGCACCCTGGGCAGCCTTTTCTAATAAAATAGGATTAAATTCCATTTTTTTAACCTCCAAAAAATCTATTAAGGCAATTATACCCTAATCTTATAATGATTTCAAGAACAATTTGTAAATTTAAATTCTTCTTGAATAAATTTCTTCCTTTTCCTTTTTAAACTGAGCAAATCTTCCCTCATCTAACGCATTTCTTATATCAATCATAAGATGGTTATAGAACCAAAGGTTATGCATAACAAGAAGTCTTTGAGAAAGCATTTCCTCTGCCTTTAAAAGATGGCGGATATAAGCCTTACTATATCTCTTGCAAACGGGACAATCGCAGTTAATATCAATCGGCGTCATATCGTGGTCATACTTTTTATTATTGATATTGATAATTCCCTGCGAGGTAAATAAATGACCGTGTCTTGCATTTCGTGACGGCATAACGCAATCGAAAAGGTCAACTCCCCTTTCAACTGCATTGAGGATATTTTGAGGGGTGCCAACTCCCATCAAATAACGGATTTTTTCCTTTGGCATAACGGGGGCAACATTATCAATTATATCATACATAACCTCAGCAGGCTCGCCAACCGCAAGACCGCCTATTGCATAACCATCAAGGTCGAGCTCGGCTATTTCTTTCATATGGTTAACCCTTAAATCCGCATAGGTGCAGCCTTGATTTATACCAAAAAGCATTTGCTCCTTATTGATGGTATCATCAAGGGAATTAAGCCTTTTCATTTCAGCCTGACAGCGTTTAAGCCATCTTGTTGTTCTCTCGCAGGAAGCCTTTGAATATGAATATTCGGCAGGGTTTTCAACACATTCATCAAAAGCCATGGCAATAGTTGAGCCAAGGTTTGACTGTATTCTCATACTCTCCTCTGGCCCCATAAAAATACGCTTGCCATCAACATGGCTTGCAAAGGTTACGCCCTCTTCCTCTATCTTGCGAAGAGAAGAAAGCGAGAAAACCTGAAAACCGCCGCTATCGGTTAAGATAGGGCCATCCCAAGTTGTGAATTTATGAAGACCGCCGCAATCCTTTATAAGCTCATCGCCCGGTCTTATATGAAGATGATAAGTATTAGAAAGCATTACCTGACAGTCGAGCTTTTTAAGGTCCTCAGCCGAAACCGCACCCTTAATAGCACCCGCAGTTGCAACATTCATAAATGCAGGTGTTTGAACAGTTCCTCTATTAGTTTTAAACTCGCCTCTTCGGGCATTGTTTTCTTCTTTTATAAGTTTATACATTTTTTCTCCTAACTAATGAACATTGCATCGCCAAAACTGAAAAATCTATATTTTTCGTTAACGGCAATTTTGTAAGCATTCATTGTAGTATCATAACCCGCAAAAGCGGAAACCAACATAATAAGCGTGCTTTCAGGCAAATGGAAATTGGTGATAAGAGCATCCATATACTTAAATTCATAACCCGGATAAATAAATATCTCGGTATCGCCTGAGCATTCCTTCATCTCACCAAAAAGAGTTGCAACACTTTCAACAGTTCTACAGCTTGTTGTTCCAACACAAATAACCCTACCACCATTATTTTTGGTTTGGTTAATTATTTCGGCATTTTCACCTGACACAAAATAATGCTCCGAATGCATTTTATGCTTTGTTACATCATCAACCTTAACAGGTCTAAAGGTTCCAAGCCCAACGTGAAGAGTTACATAAGCTATTTTAACCCCTTTTGCCTTTAATTTTTCAAGCATTTCGTTGGTAAAATGAAGACCTGCAGTTGGTGCCGCAGCCGAGCCTAATTCCTTAGAATAAACAGTTTGATATCTTTCTTTATCCTCAAGTTTAGCCTTAATATAAGGGGGTAACGGCATTTGACCAACCTCATCAAGACAGGCAAAAAACTCGCCATTTGGATTGAACCTTAAAATGCGGTTTCCATCCTCCAAAACCTCAATAACCTCAGCCGAAAGGTTATCGGAAAACTTAAAATTATGCCCCTCTTTTGCTTTTTTGCCGGGTCCTGCTAAGCACTCCCAAACATTTTGCTCTTTTTGTTTCAGCAAAACAAATTCAACAATTGCCCCTGTATCAATTCTTGTTCCAAAAATTCTTGCAGGTAAAACCCTTGTGTTGTTAAGAACTAAACAATCGCCCTCTTGAAGCTTGTCCTCTAAAGCGGAAAAATTGGTATGCTCTATATTTCCATTAGCCTTATCAAGACAC
>CAJGDQ010000124.1 GCA_904502215.1 Clostridiaceae bacterium | reverse complement strand
TGGCGTTAACGGGGTATGCCGCCTTATCGGTTGAAAGGCAAATAACAGTTTTAACCCCTTCATCTATTGCGGCGGTTAAAACATTCTCAGTGCCGAGAACATTGGTTTTAACAGCTTCGAGCGGGAAAAACTCGCAGGAGGGCACCTGCTTTAAAGCTGCGGCGTGGAAAACAAAATCCACTTTATGCATAGCATTTTTAACCGACTGCAAATCCCTAACATCGCCGATATAATATGAGATTTTCTCAGCAAACTCGGGGAAAGAAGCTTGAAAATGATGGCGCATATCATCCTGCTTTTTCTCGTCCCTTGAAAAGATGCGTATTTCTCCTATATCGGTCTTTAAGAAACGGTTTAAAATAGCATTTCCGAAAGAACCTGTTCCGCCTGTTATAAGTAAAGTTTTATTTTCAAATAAAGACATAATTTTTTACCGCCTTTAATTTTTATCGATTTTTTGTTTAATATCTGTTGTTGAAACCCCTTTTGTATAGGGAAGATATTCAATTTTTACACCTAACGGTGCAAATTGCTCCTCTGTTTTTTTATAACGTTCTGAATCTTTCCAATCATCACCAGAAAAAAGAACATCAAAACCAAACTTTTCAAGAGCAAGCATTTTATCATTTGTTGTTTCAATATCAATCAAAACTGCTTTGTCAACACATTTCAAAGCATCAATAATTCTAACTCGGTCTTTTTCTTCAATAATAGGAGTTGTTTTCTTAACTTTCTTCACATAATCATCATTGCAAATTCCAACTACCAAATACTCACATTGTTCCTTGCATCTTTCCAAAAGATTCAAGTGTCCTACATGAAAAAGGTCAAATACCCCCGCTGTGAAACCGATTTTATATTTCTTCATTTTTTTCCTTCCAATACATTTTATTTTTATGATGAGTTATTTGCTTTTCCATAGGAGGCAACTCCATATAATCTCCATACATAGTTTTTAATATGTTATCGTAACCAATAGGACATCTTAAAGAAACACCCTCAAATTCCATCATAACAAAATTTTCAAAATCATTTTTTGAAAATCTATTTTTAACCGAATTGAAATTACTTTCAACAGCACCTATATTTTTGCTGACTTCAAACGAGTATTTTGAATGAATTTTTTTAGCCCTTGCTAAAATTTTCTTTTTACCGCCTGTTAAAGCCCTTATAATCGGAATTGCGATTCTATGCTTTAAGGACCTTTTTTCTTCTAAACAAAGATAGTAATGAAGTTTATAAAGCCTTTGCATCTTCTTATAGAATTTTTGATATTCTTCATCATTTTCAGGCTGTCCGTCAAGTGGGAAAATATCAATATCAATACCAAGATAACCCTCTTTATAGCTTATTCCTTCTTCTATCTTAACTGTTCTTGTATCAATAACCTTAACAATAGAATGCTTTGAAAGCTTGTCCTCAGGGGCTACAAGAAGATAGTTTTCGTTTTCATTTTCTCTATTATAGATTTCTATAAGGGTTTCATAGTCCTTTCTTGGCATCCAGATATCAATATCATCATCCCAAGGGATAAAGCCCTTATGCCGAACTGCACCGATTAAGGTGCCATAAGCCAAGTAATAGCGAAGTCCCCATTTATCGCAAAATGAGGCAATATCAACTAAAATTTCTAGTTCGATTTTTTTTGCTTCTTCAAAAGTTATATTCCGCACCTTTTTATCCCCTTATTTTTTTTAATAATAGGCTCCTTGACTGACGGCTTATAGAAGTAAAAAAGAATGAAACACCAAAAACTGCAACTATCACAGTTCCCTTGACTCCAAGCCAAACCCATCCGCTTTGAGTTATAATCACATTAATTACAAAGCCTGATAAAAGGGTTATTAAAACACTGGGAACAAATTTTAAATGGCATTCCTTAATAAACAGTTTCATATCAAAGCCCATCACCCTTTGATGACATATTATATAGAATACTGCTCTGAATGAATACGCAATAAAAATTGAGAAACAGGCACCCATAGCCCCGTAAAATCCCGAAAGGATAAAAGAGCAAATGACATTAAAAATGCCAATAATCAAAGCAATGTAAGCCTGATATTTAACCTTTTTATTAACTGTCATCGCTGTATTGGCAATTTCCAAAGAATTAAAAAACGCACCCGGGATTATAACCAATAAAATTCCTATATAGGCAGAAGCATATTCGTTTCCAACCCATAAATCTATAAAATCTCTTCCCAAGAATAAAAAACCTAAAACAATCAAAGCATTTAAACCAAATTGGAATTTCCCAACCTTAATCATTATGGGCATAATGCTTTTATCCTTATCGGTTCCGGCATATATTCTGGAAATTTTCGGCATAAACATTCCGTTTATAGCACTAGTTATCATATAACTGTATTGTTCAATGGTTGTAACAATTCCAAAAACTGCTATTGCCGAAGAGGATGCAACTATTCCAAGAATAGAGGGTGTTATATTGAATATAAGCCTTTGAGCAATTGCAGTTATCGTAACCCAGAATGAAAACTTAAATATTTTTTTATAAAGAGAAAAATCGTTCTTTTGAAACCTTGCTTTAGCGGGAAGTTTTTTTCTTATAATAATGTATTTAAAAGCGATAGTTACAAGCCCTGAAAAAGCATTAACGCTGACAAGTGCATAAAGCCCATACCCGTTAAGCAAAGCGATAATCATTAAAGCAACGGTTAAAAACCTGTTTAAAAAGTCCGCAAACTTTAAGGATATAAACTCTTCATACGCTGTTAAAATACCGTTAAAGGTTACAAACGGGAAATTAACAACCGAAAATGTTGCAACTATTATATAAACAACTTTGAATTTATCAAGCTCGGCAGGAGTGAGGTTGACATATATCTTATCAATAAAAAAATAGACAATTAAAAGTCCTGCAACGATTACAGCATCAATAATAAAATAGAGTTTATAAACCGCTCCAAGAAAAACATTAACCTTATCGTTTTTTCCCTCTGCAACATATTTTGAAACATACCGTGAAGTTGCTGAGCTTAAACCAAAATCAATAAGGAATAATGTTATAAGCGAGGTTGCTAAGGTATAAAGCCCATAATTACTTTTGCCTATTTGCTGAACCATCCAGGGCGTATAAAGAAGCCCTGCCAGAATATTAAAGCCTATTGATAGATATGAGATTATCGCTCCAAGTTTAATTTGATTATTTCTCATTTTTTCTCCGATAAAAACAACTTTTTATTTAACCTTACTGCACGGACCTTCGGTTATATTGCCTTTTTTTAAGCCGTTTTGCAGATTTTCCGACAATATAAGAAAATTCTTAACCGCCGTTTTAGCACTCCATTCTTCCAAAACGGTTTTATAAGCATTTTCTCCTATTATTCTTTTTTCTTGGCCGATTAGCAGTTTTTCAACATTTTTATACAATGATTTTTTGTTTCGGTTTTTGAAAACATATCCATTTTGACCGTTTTTAATAAGAAAGCCAACGGAACCTATTTTATCACCTGCAACAACAGCACAGCCTGAATTCATAGCCTCATTAAGCACTGCACCCCAACCCTCATTTCTATCCGAAGTGAAAAGAAAAATTTCGCTTTTTTCCATATGTTTTCGAACTTCTTGAGGATTCATCTGTCCCAAAAGGGATACATATTCTTCCAAACCGTAATCCTTAATCATTTTTCTAAGCTTGGCTTCCATCGGTCCGTTTCCGATAATTTTAAGATGGAAATCAAAACCGTTTTGCTTTAAACGGCTTGCCGTTTCT
>CAJGDQ010000123.1 GCA_904502215.1 Clostridiaceae bacterium | reverse complement strand
ATTTAGAGGTTTTAACCGATAGATTTAATATTTCGGAGATTATAGGCAAAACCGTTATAATTCATAATATGCCCGATGACTTTAGAACACAGCCATCGGGAAATGCAGGAGAAAAAATCGCCTGCGGAATAATAAAAAAGCCGTGATAATCACGGCTTTTTATTTTTAAATCTTATAAGACCTATAATTGATGAAACAATGACTATGGATTCATAAATCGTTCCGCCTATTGAGAATGCAAATGCATCGTAAGCCAAAACAAGCGGTGAGGAAACAAGAATGCTTTTTCTTATATTATTGGGATTGGAGAAAGACATGGAATATGAATTGATAACAAGCCCTAAAACCGCAAGAATGGAATACCAAGCTTCCCAACCGATAATTCCCATTGCTAGCAAAATTATTGCAAACAAAATTGCCCAGCCTTTCGGCACTTTTCCTTTTTTGCCAACAAAGTAAAAAACAAGGTTTCTGATTATTCCAACGAAGTTCATAGCAGCTCCTGCCAAAGCGCCGATAAGAAAATAATGCAATGTAAAGCAAATGGCGGTTGCGGTATGAACTATCAAAACTTGCTCTCTGGATTTAACTTGATAATTTATGAAGCCTAAAACAACAGCTATTCCGCCTAAAATTTGGCCTATAATAAAAGGGATATCCATCATCTAATCTCCTTTAATTTTAAAAGTATTAACTCGTAGTTTTTAGGATTGTGAGGTATCAAACAGTTTGAGCAATCTTTAATGTCGCTTTCGTTAATGGTAAAATTTCCGCCACAGTTTTTATCTGCATAAAGAGGGCAAAAACAAAACAAGCAGTTAAAATCCTCAGTATTAGAAACATTGTGGCAAGGAAAATGCTCGCATTCATAGTTTTCAAAAAAAGAAAAACAGTTTTTCATAAAATCACCTGATAAATATTATAGCATAAAAGTGGTGGAGGGTGCAAGGGGAATCAATGCGGAGCATTGCATATCATCAAAACGAAGTTTTGTATATCATCATTGCGAAATATATTTTGATACACGCTATGCGTGATGATATACAGTCCTTACGGACTGATGAGATACAACGATAGCTACGCTATCGTTGATGATATGCCATTGCTTTCGCAATGGATAAAAAAACTCTCGTTCAAAAGAGCGAGAATTTTTTGGAGGCACCACCCAGAATCGAACTGGGGATAAGGGCTTTGCAGGCCCCTGCCTTACCGCTTGGCCATGGTGCCGTATTTATTTTTAAAATAAGGACGCTTAAAAGACTTTTTAAGCGTCCTTTGGAGCGGATTACGAGGCTCGAACTCGCTACCTCCACCTTGGCAAGGTGGCGCTCTACCAGATGAGCTAAATCCGCACAAAATTGGTGCCTCCGGTCGGAATCGAACCAACGACACGAGGATTTTCAGTCCTCTGCTCTACCAACTGAGCTACAGAGGCAAATGGCGACCTGGATGGGGCTCGAACCCACGACCTCTAGCGTGACAGGCTAGCGTTCTAACCAACTGAACTACCAGGCCATTGGTGGGAACAACAGGGCTCGAACCTGTGACCCTCTGCTTGTAAGGCAGATGCTCTCCCAGCTGAGCTATGCTCCCACTTGTAGCCGCGCCTGGTTTGCTATCACTCACCGGCGACAAACACTATATTATCACAAGGTTATTTAATTGTCAAGGTTTTTTTAAAAAAATTTTCATCAAAAAACTCACTATACTATATATATGTGCAAAAGATAAAAAGTATCACAATTTCTATATTTTTTTGGCAATAAAAAATATTCTTTCTTCTTGAAATTCAGGCTTTTGAAGCTTCAAATCACCAAGAATTTCAAGGATTTCAAATCCGCTCTTTTTAAGCATTTCGCAAAGCTCATCTTCGCTATATGCTCTCTCATTAAATTCATCCGAATATCTTTTATAAAGCCCGTCTCTTTCCTCAAAGAAGTCAAGGTATATATCGGTTGTGGCGCTTTCCTCATCAAATGAGTTTTGCCAAACCCCGAAAACCCCATCCTCTTCAAAAACAAAGGTGTTATCCCCTAAAATTTCTTTGTGCTTATAGAGGGTGTTAACATCGAAGATAAAAAGACAGTCCTTCTCCAAAAAGAGCGAAACCTTATCAAAGGCCTTTTGGAGAATTTTCTTATCAGTTATATGGTTAATGCTATCCATAAGGCAAACAGCGCCGTCAACCGTGCCATACAAATCAAGCTCATCGGCTTCTTGGCATAAAAACAGGATATTAAATCCCTCTTGCTCGGCGGTTTCCTTAGCAACCGAGAGCATTTCCTCGGAAGAATCAACCCCGATAACCTCAATGCCATCCTTTGCAAAAATGCGGGAAAACTTTCCCGTTCCGCAAGCAAGGTCTAAAAGAAGGCTTGGCTTTTTGCCGAATTTTTCAAAAAGAGCCTTGATATATTCGCTTCTGCCCTCGTAATCGGCATCCATCATCAAGCGGTCGTAAATATTGGCAAACTCACTGTAACCGCTCATTTTTCAAGCCTTTCAAAAGCCTTAGTAAAGCCCTCGTTTATGGAACGGCTAACTCGGCTGATGGTTGCAGTGCTGGCTCCGGTTTGCTCGATTATATCATTATAAACCTTTTTTTCGTTCAGCATTTTAGCAACGGCAAAACGCTGGGCAATAGCCTGAACTTCTTTGGGGGTGCAGGCATCGCTGAAAAACTCATAGCATTCTTCCCTCGTTTCAAGGGTTAAGATTGCATCAAATAAAAGGTCGGCAAAATCATTTTTTTGCATAATGTTACCTCGCAAATAGTTATTACACATATTTTAACACATAAAAGCGCTAAAGTCAAAATATTAATTCTTGAATATGGGATAAAAAAATGTTAAAATTCAATATATACCGTTTTGGAGGGAATGCCATAATGAAAAAGGTTAAAATTTTGCATTGTGCGGATATACATATCGGTGCGGCTGAGAGCTTTTTAGGAAGCGGTGCGGCGGCTCGAAGATACGAAACTCTGATAACTTTTGAAAAGATTATAGATATGGCAAAGGATGAAGCGGTAGAGGTTATAGCCATTGCGGGAGATTTGTTTCATTCTAATAGAATTGAGCAAGGCTTTGTTGATGCTGTTTTTGGCAAGATAAGGGAAGTTAATCCCATAAAGGTTGTTTTTGCAGCAGGAAACCACGACCCATTAAACGCTGAATCGCCATTTTTAAAGGAAGATTTGCCCTCGAACTTATATATATTAGGAATAAATGATGATGAGATAACCTTTGAGGACTTAAAGTTAAAGGCTTATGGCCGCTCTTTTGAGTCGGGTTCTTTAAAGGGAGAGGACGCCTTTTCTTTGCCAACCGGTAATGATTATATAAACCTTTTAGTTCAGCACGGAGAACTAAAAAGTGATTTAAACTCGGAATTCAACGCCATAACCCCGAAGTTTGTTAAAAACTCGGGCATGGATTATATCGCTTTAGGTCATGTTCATAAGAGAAGCGAAATTGGCAAGATAGATAACACCTATTTTGCATATTGCGGCTGCCCTGAGGGACAAGGGTTTGATGAACTTCAAGAAAAGGGCGTTTATATAGGTGAAATCGGCAAAGGCTTTTGCGATTTAAAGTTTGCTCCTGTTTCTAAAAGACAGCATATTTTCGAAAAGATTGATATTTCAAAATTTGCAACCTCGCAGGAGATAGCTTCCTACATAATTGAAGTTTTAGAGCAAAAGCATGGGGATAACTTTACCGAAAATCTATATAAGATTGAACTT
>CAJGDQ010000122.1 GCA_904502215.1 Clostridiaceae bacterium | reverse complement strand
GAAAAACAACACCAATGTTAAAAAGGTATTTTTGATGACAATGGATAAGGACGGAAATTCAACTATTATAAATAAGGGTAAAAAGGTATGAAAAGAGTTATTGCAGCAGTTGTTTTGTTGGTGGTAGTGGTTGGAACATATATCGGAAGTTATATTTATATAAACCACGTTTGCAACGAAACATTGAATAAATTAGATGCGTGCATAAATGCATATAATAATGATAAAAATTCTCAAAAGGAAGCTAAAAGCTTAGATGAATATTGGAATAAAATGGAGAAAACCTTATCGATAGTTGTTAATCACGGTAAAATTGATGATATTGAATATGCTATTGGAGCATTAAAGGTTTATAGTAAATCAAATGAAGAAATGCTTTTCTATGAGTATTCCGAAGCGGTTAAAACCCATATTCATCAATTAAGAGAGGATACCGGGATTAGTTTTCATAGCATATTTTAATGCAAATATATGAATATTATTGCATATTATGCAATTTTTAGTTGACAAACCTTTCCTATAGTGATATAATTTTAATATCTTTTATTTAGGAGAGGATACATATGAAAAAACTTTTAGCTATTGCACTTATGTTAATAATGCTCGTTGGCTGCTTTGCAGGCTGCGGTGCCAGCAATGATGACACCTTAATAATGGCAACAAACGCTGCTTTCCCACCCTATGAATATGTTGAAAACGGCGAGTATGTTGGTATTGATGTTGAAATTGCTACACTTATCGCAAAAGAACTTGACATGAAACTCGAAATCAAGGATGTTGAGTTCGGTTCTATTATCGGTGGTGTTCAATCGGGCAAATATGATATCGGTATGGCAGGTATGACTGTTACCGAAGACCGTTTAAAGAGTGTTAACTTCTCTACCTCTTATGCAAACGGCATTCAGTCTGTTATTGTTAAGAATGACTGCCCATATGCTTCTTATGAAGATTTCTATACCGGTTTTGATGCTGATGGCAACCCCAAGGGCGTTGTTGAAGGAATTAAGATTGGTGTTCAGCAAGATACAACCGGTGATATCTACTGCTCTTCTGTTCCTGCAGAATGGGGATTCGGTGAAGAAAACGTTATTCGCTATAAAACAGGCGCCGATGCTGTTCAGGCTTTAATTGAAGGCAAAGTTACTGCTGTTATTATTGACAATGAGCCTGCTAAAGCTTTTGTTTCAGTAAATGAAGGTCTTAAAATTCAGAGCACTGAATTTGCTAACGAAGATTATGCAATCGCAATCAATAAAGATAACGAAGAATTACTCAAAAAGGTTAATGACGCTCTTGCAAAATTAACTGAATCAGGCGAGATTAAGAAGATTGTTGATAAATACATAAAATAATTTTTCAATAAAAAATACAACCACATTCGGCTTATACCGAATGTGGATTGTTTTCTGTTTAAAGGAGTATACAATGAAAGAATGGTTTCAAGGCTTATCAGATGAATTTGTCTTAAACTTCATTAAAGATAACCGATGGGAATGGATTGTTACCGGTTTAAAGAACACCCTAGTTATTACCTTTTTTGCAACAATTATCGGTATTGCTATAGGTGTTCTTATCGCTATCGTTCGTTCTACATATGATAAAAACTATGATAGCTTAAAGAAAAAGAAAAACCTTGGATATTATCTTCTCTCGGTTTTAAACGGTATCTGCAAAGTCTATCTAACAGTGATACGAGGAACGCCGGTTGTTGTTCAGTTATTAATTATGTATTTCATAATTTTGGCATCGTCCAATAATGAAACCTTTATTGCAATTATTGCATTCGGAATAAATTCAGGTGCTTATGTTGCTGAAATTTTCCGTGGCGGTATAATGTCTATCGATAAGGGACAGTTCGAAGCCGGCAGAAGCTTAGGTTTTAACTATATTCAAACTATGATATATGTAATCGTTCCACAAATGTTCAAGGTGGTTCTCCCCACCCTTTGCAATGAATTTATCGTATTGCTTAAAGAAACCTCAATAGCAGGTTATGTTGGCATTGTTGATTTAACAAAGGCCGGCGACCTTATCAGAGGACGCACTTTCTCCGCATTTATGCCTTTGATTGCAGTAGCTGTTATTTATTTATTTATAGTTATGCTATTTACTTGGCTTGTCGGAAAGCTTGAGAGGAGGCTAAGAAACAGTGACCACTAATGAAACCTTAATCAAAGTTGAAGGCTTAGAAAAATCCTTTGATAAAGTTGAAGTTTTAAAGGGTATTGATATTGAAATTAAAAAGGGCGAGGTTGTTGTTATAATCGGCCCCTCGGGATGCGGTAAATCTACCTTTTTAAGAACTTTAAATCTCCTTGAAGAGCCAACAGGCGGTCATATTTATTTTGAGGGAGTTGATATAACAGCTCCGAAAACTGATATAAACCTTCATAGACAAAAAATCGGTATGGTTTTTCAGCAGTTCAACCTCTTCCCTCATATGACAGTTTTAAAGAATATGACAATTGCACCTATAAAGCTTTTAGGACTTTCTAAGGAAGATGCCGAAAAAAGAGCTCTTGAGCTTTTAGAGCGTGTAGGTCTTGCTGATAGGGCCAATTCATATCCCTCTCAACTTTCGGGCGGTCAAAAGCAGCGTGTTGCCATTGTTCGAGCTCTTTGTATGCAACCCGAGGTTATGCTCTTTGATGAGCCAACCTCCGCTTTAGACCCTGAAATGGTTGGAGAGGTTCTTGAGGTTATGAAAGCCTTGGCAGAGGATGGAATGACTATGGCAGTTGTAACTCACGAAATGGGCTTTGCCCGTGAGGTTGCCGATAGAGTTCTCTTTATCGACCAGGGAATTATTATGGAGCAAGGAAAACCCGAAGAGATATTTTCCAACCCCCAAAGCCCCCGTCTCAAAGATTTCTTAAGCAAAGTTATTATATAAAACAACCCCCGCCGAAATTTCGGCGGGGGTTTATAATTAAATCTTCAAGTTTATCTTGACATATGCTCGTGTTTTTTATATAATATTCAAGTCAATTAAATACGGAGACGTATCGAAGTGGTCATAACGGGGCTGACTCGAAATCAGTTAGGGAGCAATCCCCCGCGAGTTCGAATCTCGCCGTCTCCGCCAAGGACTCCTTGAAGGTTTTATCCTTCAAGGAGTTTTCTCTTTTTATTGAAACTTCTTAGCTTTTGTAGTATAATATATTCAGCATTGGATTCAGTTTAAAGCATTTTGCTTAGCCAGCAAACCGTAAGTTCTTTATTACAACAAGGAGGTACAAACGTGAGTAAGACAGCAAATAATAATGTAAAAGATAATTCAAATAAACACGAACGACCGATTGTTGCTTTTTGGAATAAACACCGCAAAGGCATTCTTATTGCTACAGGCATAGTAGGAACTGTGGGAACTGCTGTTTTAACAGTTTTGGGCGTGAAATACTACTGGAACGCTACGGCATTCGAGAGATGGTTTAAAAAAGCACCGTTAGATGAGTTAAAAACTGTTCGCGATAATGTTCATTCCGAATATATGAAACATACAATCAACGATGAATACCGCGAGTCGCTTTGGAATTTGTTGCCGAGATTAGATAAGAAAATTCGTGAAATTGAAGGTGTCGGTAAAATTTCAAGCGGTCCTGCATATTACCGTGAACATGGTAAAAACTTATATAAACCTGATTAGTTTAAATTAAGGCTGAACCCAAACGGGTTCAGCCTTTCTCTTTTTATCCCAAGGCTGAACCTGTTGCTATCGCACTTGCTTTCGCTATCAATTTTGCAGAAAATAAATTAGGCG
>CAJGDQ010000121.1 GCA_904502215.1 Clostridiaceae bacterium | reverse complement strand
TTCATAAACTTTCTCCTTATTTAACAATTGTTCCAATGGTTTCGCCAAGCATTGCCGAAACAATATTATCGGGATTATTGAGGTTGAAAACCAAGATTTCAATTCCGTTATCCATGCAAAGTGAAGCGGCAGTGCTATCCATAACATGAAGTCCCTGCTGAAGCACCTCAAGATGAGATAAAGTATCATATTTCTTAGCATCCGGATTTGTTTTTGGGTCGCTATCATAAACGCCGTCAACATTAGTTGCCTTAAAGATAACATCGGCGCCGATTTCAGCAGCACGAAGAGCAGCAGCAGTATCGGTTGAGAAGAAGGGGTTACCTGTTCCACAGCCAAAAATAACAACTCTTCCCTTTTCAAGATGACGAACTGCTTTATTGCGAATATAAAGCTCAGCTATCTGGCGCATTTCAATAGCAGTTTGAACTCTTGCCGTAACACCCAACTGCTCAAGAGCATCAGCTAAAGCTAAAGAATTTATAGAGGTTGCGAGCATTCCCATATGGTCTGCCCTTGTTCTATCCATCTTTCCGCTTGAACGGCCTCTCCAAAAGTTGCCGCCACCAACAACGATAGCAACCTGAACGCCCATATCAACGCATTTTTTAACCCTTTCACAAACATCCAAAACCTTATCGAAATCAATGCCTGAGCCTTTTTCTCCTGCCAAAACTTCGCCGCTGAGTTTAAGAAGAACTCTTTTATAAACCGGTTTCATTTTTAACACCCCATATTTTATTAAATTATTCTATTATATTTTACAATATAACCCCTATAATGTCAATCGAAAATATAGAAAAACGGATGGAAAACTCCATCCGTTTTTTATTCTTAAAGTAATATGCAAACCAAGCCGTTGCAGCCCTCGTTTATAACCCTTTCAACCGTTTCCTGAACTCGCATTCTGGCGTCTACAGGCATACGGGCAAGCTTAGCGTGTAGCCCCTCATTAACCAAGTCGTGAAGTGATTTACCAAATATATTGGAATCCCAAATTTTAACAGGGTCTTCCTCGAATCCGCTAAGCAGATACATAACAAGGTCTTCCGACTGTTTCTCACTTCCAACAATAGGACTTACCTCAGTTGTGATATTGGCTTTCATAAGATGAATTGAAGGAGCTGAGGCTCTGAGTCTAACACCATATCTTCCGCCTTGTTTTACTATTTCGGGCTCTTCAAGGCTCAATTCCTCGGTTTCGGGCATTATAATTCCATAACCTGTTGCCTCAACCTCCTCGAGCGCACCCTTAACCCTAGAATATTCCTTTTTCATAAGAGCCATTTCCTTGATGTTTTCCATAAGCTCCATTTCATCCTTAATATCAAGGCCTGTTGTTTCGGTTAAAATTTTATAGAAAAGAGAGTTTTCAAGGCTTAATTCCACCTCGCAGCAGCCATTTGCCAAATTAACCTTTGAAACAGAGGCTTTTTGGATGTTTTCGTTGCCATCAAATGCATCCTCAAATACCCCTATATCCCTTATGTGATTAATACCCGAAACCTTATTTTTAATTGCCTCAGTTATCTCACTTCTAAGCCAATGAGAAAGGGGCAAGGTATTAATCCATTTTGGGAAACAAAGGCTCATTTCTTTAACAGGAAATTCGTAAAGAATCCTAGATAAAATATGCTTTATATCCTCTTCGTTAAGTTCCAAGCAGTTAACGGGAACAACGGGAACCATATACTTTTTACTAAGCTTAACCCCTAATGAAATTGCCTCTTCGGATTTTGGATACATACAGTTGAGAAGCACTACAAAAGGCTTATTTATAGCCTTAAGCTCATCAATAACCCTTTCCTCAGCTTCCTCATATTCATCCCTTGGAATATCGCTGATACTTCCATCGGTTGTTATAACAAGACCTATTGTTGAATGCTCGTTTATAACCTTTCTTGTTCCAATTTCGGCCGCCATATTAAAGGGCACAGGCTCATCAAACCAAGGTGTCATAACCATTCTAGGCTCATTGCCCTCAATATAACCCAAAGCGCTCGGAACTATATATCCAACGCAGTCGATTAGTCTAACATTCATAACCGCCGAATCATCAATTGTAATTTCGGCACTTTTTTCGGGTATAAATTTTGGCTCGGTTGTCATAATAGTTCTTCCCGAAGAGGACTGCGGAAGCTCATCATTGGCTCTTTCCTTCATATAATCGCCCGAAATATTTGGTAAAACAAGCTTATCCATAAACTGCTTTATAAAGGTTGATTTTCCTGTTCTGACAGGGCCCACAATTCCGATATAAATATCCCCTCCCGTGCGTTTTGCAATATCCTTATATATGCTAGCGTTGGTCATAAAACTGCCTCCTAAAATTTTGCATTCTTTTGTAAAATTCTATGAAGCTGGTCTTTAGTTTATGCCTCACATATTAAAGCTTTTTGAATAAAATGATAACAAATAAGTTTTGGGAGTTTTAATATGCAAAGCTTAAAAGATTTAAAGGTTGGACAAAAGTGTGTTATAGAAAAAATTTTAACCTCAGGTTCTATGCGCCGCAGGTTTTATGATATAGGTCTTATCGAAAACACCGAAATCGAATGTGTTTTAAAAAGTCCTGCAGGGGACCCAAAGGCATATCTAATCAGAGGAGCAGTTATTGCTATAAGGAATGAAAACTGCGCTGAAATACTTATAAGGAGTGTGGGAAATGGAAACTAACTCCAAACAAAGCAAAACAATCGCTCTTTGCGGAAACCCAAACGTTGGCAAAAGCACCATTTTCAACTCTTTAACGGGTCTAAAACAACATACAGGCAACTGGCCGGGCAAAACAGTTTCAAATGCAAAAGGCTTTTTTGAAACCAAAAAAAGCCGATATACCATAGTTGATATACCGGGAACATATTCTCTCTTTGCCCATTCGCCCGAAGAGGAAATTGCAAGGGATTTTATTTGTTTTGGAAACTCAGAGAAAACGGTTATCGTTTGTGATGGAACCAATCTCCAAAGAAGCTTGCCCTTATGCCTTCAAACCCTTGAGATAACCAATAACGCCATCCTATGCGTTAATTTGCTTGATGAAGCCAAAGCGAAAAACATAGAAATAGACCTTGAAGCCCTTTCAAAAAGGCTTTCAATCCCCGTAATAGGAACTGTTGCAAAGGATAAGAAAAGCCTTAAAAGCCTCATTTCAGAGCTTGAAAAAGAAGGAAATTCAAAAACTTCTTATAAGGTAATCTACCCCGAAAAAATCGAGAATGCCATCTCGGTTTTAGAGCCTATCTTAAAAGAAAAGCTTGGAGAAAAAATAAGCACCAGATGGCTAACACTCAGGCTTTTAGAAAATGATGTTGCATTTATAAAGCAAACTGAGGTTTGTTTAAATACCGATATTTCATCCGATAAAGAAATTTTAAAAGCCCTTGAAAATGCAAAAGAAATCTTGGGTGAAGACATAAAAAATCTAAAGGACATAGTTTCTCGCTCGGTGATTTTAAGCTCAGAAATTTTGATTTCAGGGATAGTTTCATCAAACAACGGTTACAGCCAAAAAGACCGAAAGGCCGATAAATTCCTAACAGGTAAAATCTCGGGTTTTTTGGTTATGCTACTGCTTTTATGCTTTATTTTTTGGCTAACGGTAACAGGGGCAAACTATATTTCAAGCCATCTTTCAACCCTTATGTTTTTTATTGAAGAAAAACTAAACCTGTTATTTTTAAGCCTTGGTTTTCCTGTGATTTTAAGGCGGATTTTAATTGAGGGAGTTTGGCGTGTTCCTGCTTGGGTTGTTTCGGTTATGCTGCCTCCGATGGCCATCTTCTTCC
>CAJGDQ010000120.1 GCA_904502215.1 Clostridiaceae bacterium | reverse complement strand
GCCTCAGACGCGTGAACACATCCTTTTGGCTCGTCAGGTAGGCGTTCCTTACATCGTTGTATTCATGAACAAGACCGACTTGGTTGACGATGAAGAGCTTCTTGAGCTCGTTGAGATGGAAATCCGTGAGACTCTTGATAAGTATGAGTTCCCCGGCGATGATACTCCTATCATCAAGGGTTCTGCTTTCAAGGCTCTTGACAGCGCTTCTACTGATCCTGCTGACCCCATCTATGCTCCTATTGCTGAGCTTATGGATGCTGTTGACAGCTATATCCCCACTCCTGACCGTAAGGCTGATATGCCCTTCCTTATGCCTGTTGAGGACGTTATGACCATTTCCGGCCGTGGAACCGTTGTTACCGGCCGTGTTGAGCGTGGTCAGCTTAACGCAGGTGACGAAGTTGAAATCGTTGGTCTTACCGATGAGAGAAAGAAGACCGTTGTTACTTCTATGGAAATGTTCCGCAAGACTCTTGATTACTGTGAGGCTGGCGATAACGTTGGTGCTCTTCTCCGTGGCGTAGGCCGTGACGAAGTTGAGCGTGGTCAGGTTCTCTGCAAACCCGGCACCATCAACCCCCATACCAAGTTCCATGGTCAGGTTTACGTTCTTAGCAAAGAAGAGGGTGGACGTCATACTCCTTTCTTCAACAACTATCGTCCTCAGTTCTATTTCAGAACTACTGACGTTACCGGTGTTATCACTCTTCCCGCTGGCACTGAGATGTGCATGCCTGGCGATAACGTAGAGATGGATGTTGAACTTATCACTCCTATCGCTATCGAAGAGGGTCTCCGTTTCGCTATCCGTGAGGGTGGCCGCACCGTTGGTTCGGGCGTTGTTACTAAGATTAACGAGTAATCTTAAACCCTTTAAATTTAAAAGGAGAACCCTTGCGGTTCTCCTTTTTCACTATTTATCAAAGGAGCAATTTCAATGAACAATGTTATAAACAATGCTATTGAAACTGTCCTCCCTTATATAATTTCAGTTCTTGAGATTATGGGAATTTTAATTGTTGCATTCAGCGGCGTTAGAGCCTTTATGCAATATATCGGTAATACCTTTTTTAAAAAGCATTATGATTTGCAGTTTCTTTTTGCAACAGGACTTGCTACTGCTCTTGAATTTAAGATGGCGGCTGAGATACTTAAAACTGTGCTTATCAGAGAAATGAGCGAGCTTATAATGCTTGGTGCAATTATAATTTTAAGAGCTTTGGTTACTATCCTTTTACGTTTTGAGATAAGAGGTGCCAAAGCCAAAAGAACTTTTTTAGAAGAAATTGATAAAAGCAAAGAAAAATAAAAAGCGGTGCTTTAGCACCGCTTTACTTTTTATGATTATTTTTTGGCTCATCTTTATATGGAATATATCTAACTCGGCGTTTTTTAAGCCTTGCCATATTGAGTTTTATACAAAGGCCGATGAAGATTATAACACCTATTATAACAACCGCTAAAAGCACCTTCATATAAACCGAAGTGAAGATGTTTTTAATATAGTTGCCAATAACTAAAATACCGCTGGCATTAACCGAGTTTCCTGCAACCAAATCAACCTTACCGATAACCTTTTCGGCATATAGAACCTCGGCATAGCCCAAGACCTCACCTTTTTTAATGGGCGCATCATAGCTTTCGCTTTTGAGGTGAGTTTTAACAACGATGGTTGAATTGTTTGCCTCGTTTGGAAGCACCGAAACGAAAGGCTCTTTAAAATATAGTGGAACGAAATCGGTTTCCATTGAAAGATTAACGGGCATTTCGCAAACCGGCTCGTCCGATTTTGCGATTTCCTTGTATGAGAAGTTGTTGAATCCCCAACGATAGAGATTTGCACTCTCGGTGAAACGCTTGGTTGATTTATCGCAGTTCATAAGGATACACATATAGTTATATCCGTTATAAGATGCAGTGCTAACTAAACAATATCCTGCTTGGTCGGTAAATCCTGTTTTAACACCCTTTGCATACTGATAAAAATAATTTGTATTTTTATCCTGTAAAAGATTAGTTGTTGAAAGTGTGCGAGAGCCTCGGCTTGTTGTAACATTGTGTCGACTTGTTTCGCAAACCTCTTTAAAGGTCTGATTTTTGAGTGCGTATTTTGTGAGTGTGTAAATATCCCTAACGGTTGTATAAGTTTGCTCATCGTGAAGACCGATGGGGTTGCCGTAATGAGTGCCTGTAAGACCTAATTCTTTAGCTTTGTCATTCATTCTTGCAACAAAGCCTTCAACACTGCCGCCGTAATTTATGGCGGCTAGAAGGGTAGAGTCTCCATAAGATGACATAAGCACCATATATAAAAGGTCCTTTTCGGTCATTTCCTCCCCCTCAACCATTAAGGAAACCGAGCTTCCTGTTCCTAAAATCATATCAAGGACCTCTTTGGTCATAGATATTTTGCCATCGGGATTATAATTTTCACTCTCAAGTATCAAAATACCTGTCATTATCTTGGTAATCGAGGCGGGATAAACTTTTTTATCGATGTTGTTCTCATATAATATTTCTTCTGTATCCAAGGATACAAGCATACCGGACTTTGCGGTTATATCAACCCCCGTTACCTCAAAGGCTGAAACGCTTAAAGATGAGAAAAAACAAGAACAAACTATTAAAATTGAAAAAATAATGGAAAAAATCCTTTTTATCATAGAAATCTCCCTAATAATATGGTATAATGTTTTCGATAAATATATCATAACATATAATTATCGAAAATAAAAGGATTATTTGTCTTGCGAGGTGAGATTTATGGTATATATAACGGGCGATATGCACGGAGATTTGGAAAGACTTTATGATAAGAATTTCAGAAAGCTCAAAAGTGGCGATGTTCTTATAGTTTGCGGAGATTTCGGTTATATATGGGATGGCTCTAAAACCGAAAAGCAGGTTATAGATTTTCTATCAACCAGGCGGTTTGTTACAGCCTTTATTGATGGAACTCACGATAATATGAATACCATAAATAAAGCTCGAACTACATATTGGCACGGTGGAATGGTGCATAGAATAAAGGGCAACCTTATTCACCTTATGCGAGGTCAAATATTTGAAATTGAGGGTAAAAGCTTTTTCACCTTTGGCGGCGGAGAAAGCACCGATAAGGATATGCGCTTAGAACAGGGAAAATGGTGGAGAGAGGAAGAACCAACACCTGCCGAAATGGCTGAGGGCGCCAAAAGACTTGATGAAGCAGGCTGCAAGGTTGATTATATTATAACCCACGAGCCGCCATCACTGGTTAAAAGTGCCATTTTGCTCAGAAGAGAAAGCGGCGATAGGGTTAACAAGCTTAACGGCTATCTTGAGGAAATAGGACGCTCTATTGACTTTAAGCATTGGTATTTCGGCTCGCTCCATGAGGATAGGGTTATAACCCCCAGACATACCTGTGTTTTCAAGAATATGATTTCTTTGTCATCAATTGACAAAGAATAGACTCTGTGATATACTAAAAAACAGCAAAATTTGGAGGAGAAAAAATGCTCGATATTAAGTTTATATGCGATAATCCCGAACTCGTTAAGGAGAATATTAAAAGAAAGTTTAAGGATAATAAACTTCCCTTGGTTGATGAGGTTATTGCTCTTTATAATGAAAAATGCGCTGCTAACAGCCGTGCAAATGAGCTTCGTGCTAACCGCAACAAAGTAAGCAAACAGATTGGTATGCTTATGGGTCAGGGCAAGCGTGAAGAGGCTGAGGAAATGAAACGCCTTGTTAATGAGCAGGCGGCTGAACTCAAGGCCCTTGAAGAGAAAGAAACCGAGCTTCAGAAAAAGGTTACCGAAATTCAGATGAAGAT
>CAJGDQ010000119.1 GCA_904502215.1 Clostridiaceae bacterium | reverse complement strand
TAAAAGCTTGGTGATACCCTTTTCTTGCATTGTAACACCATAGAGCATATCAGCAGCTTCCATAGTGCCTCTTCTATGAGTTACGCAAATAAACTGGGTTGCAAAGCCTGATTGCTTCATATAATCAGCAAAACGTTCAACATTGATATCATCAAGAGCGGTATCAACCTCATCCAAGAAGCAGAAAGGCGGTGCGCTAACACGCATAATTGCAAAGTAAATCGAAAGGGCTATAAGCGCCTTCTCACCGCCCGAAAGACCGTCCAAGCTCGGAACGTTTTTACCCGGCAACTTAACATTGATATCAATTCCGCTTTCAAGGATATTATCGGGGTCGGAAAGGGATAAACTTGCCGTTCCGCCACCGAATAGCTCAACAAAGGTTTTAGAGAAGTTTTCACTGATTTTAGAAAAGCCCTCAGTAAAGATTTCTCGCATTTGGGTTGTCAACTGATTGATAAGCTTATTAAGCTCGGCTCTTGAGTTTTCAACATCCTCAATTTGAACCGATAAGAAATCATATCTTTCCTTAACCTCTTTATATTCCTCGATAGCCGAAACATTAACATTTCCGAGATTTCTGATTTTGCCCTTGATTTCAGCAAGATTTCTCTTGGCCTCAGCAGGATTTTCAGGCTCATCAGCTATCTTTTCAGCCTCACTGCGAGTAAGCTCATACTCATCATAAAGCTTTCTGATAACTTCATCATATTCTCTAACCATTACCTCTTTGCGCTCGGTTAGTCTTGCTAACTCTCCGCCAATTTGTTCACGGCGTAAGGTCTTTTCCTTTTCGCTGTTTCTAAGCTCAACGCCTGCCTTTTCGGTTTCATTGCGCTTTTCTAACATATCGCAAATAGCTTTTTCGCTCTCAGCAATTTTATCTTTTAGCTCTATTGATTTAAGATTAAGCTCTTCAATAGCAGACCTAAACTCTTCAGTTTTAAGGTTAACAGCTTCAATCTCGATTTCTATCTCTTTGCTTCTTTCTTCTCTTGAGGAAATAAGAGCTGTTAAGGTTTCGCAAGCGCCCTCTAAAAGCTCTATATCCTTTCCTGTTTCAATGATAGAAAGCTTAGTGGCTGTGATTTCGGAAGTTAATGCTTCTCTTGTTTCGTTAAGAGAATCTCTACCACCCGTCATCGAGTCTATCTCATTTTGCAAAGCGGTTTTCTCAGCATCAATTTCAGCAATAATAACTGCCGACTGAGCCGACTGCTGCTTTAGCGCTTCAACCTTTTCTTTATTTGTTGCCAATTCGTTTTCTAACTGGCTAAGATTATTTTTAAGATTATTTCTTAAATCATCAATTCTCTTAAGCTCGGCAAGGGCTCTAATTTTATCCTCATTAGCGGTGATAAGTTCAGCCTTTGCAGCAGTAATATCGGCTTCAACTGCAGCAGCTGCCTCAGTTGCCAACTGAAATTCTTTAGAATTTTTTTCGAGCTTTTCAAGTAGCTTTTTAATATCTTCCTCGATTTTCTTAATATCAGAAGCGCGACTTAAAAGACCTGCATGTTTAACAAGTGAACCACCGGTCAAGGAGCCGCCGGGGCTAATAACCTGACCATCAAGGGTTACAACCTTAATCCTATAGCCAAACTTTTTAGCGATAGTTGCCGCACAGTCAATATCCTCGGCAACAACAGCGCCACCTAATAGGTATTTAATGATTTCACGGTATTTATCATCACATTCAACAAGGTCAGATGCAATACCAACAAAACCGAACATACTCTCAAAGCCATGTTCCTTAAATTCACGAGCCTTAATGGTTGCAACAGGTAAAAAGGTTGCACGACCACCATTAGATGATTTAAGGAAATTTATAGCTCTCTTGGCATCTGCCTCGGTATCGGTTATAACATTTTGAATAGCATTTGCAAGAGCGGTTTCAATGGCTATGCTATATTCCTTTTCAACCTTGATAAGCTTGGAAACAGGACCGCAAATTCCCTTTAAAATACCCTTTTCAGCCTCGGCCATTACCGATTTAACCGAATGTCCAAAGCCTTCCATATTATTTTCAAGTTCTTTCAAAATTTGAACTCGGCGTTTTTTAGCCTCAATATCAAGATTAAGGTTATCAAGCTCGGTTTTGAGATTATCGGCAATATTCTTTTTGCCCTCAAGGCGCATTTCATATCCACTTAAGGTATTGTTGCAGCCCTCAATAACCTCTTCAAACTTAGAAAGCAAATCATCGGTTTCTTTAAATTCATTATCAAGAACCGAGATTTCTTTTTTATATTGCTCGGTTTGTTCTAAAGAATTATTTTCTCTACCCTCGATTTCCTTAATAGCAGTATCAGCGGTTACCATTTGAACTCGCATATCAGCGCTCTTAGAAGAAAGAGTATTTAACGCTCTGATTTGATTTTCAATTTTTCTTGAAATTGAATCACTGTTTGATAAAAGGTCGGAAAGTTGCTCTTCTAAAGAATGAAGCTTTTCCTCGAGTTCTAATTTAGCGGCATTTTTTTCATTTGCCAAAAGCTTTTTGCTTTCAATTTCAGCTAAAGCCTCACTATCGGTTTTTGATAAACCTTCCTTTTCCTCATTTAAACGAGCGATAGTTTCATTATTATGCTGAATATCGTTTTCGATAACGGTTATTTCGCCGCCAAGCTTTAAAATTTCCTCATTTGTTGAAGAAATATTTAGTCTTTCGCCCTCAATATCAGATGTGAGTCGAGCAAAATAAGATGTGTTTTGCTCTTGCTTGCGGTCAAACTCCTCTAATGACTGTTCAATCTCTCTATAAGATACCTCAGCAGCCGCAATTTTGCTTTCCTGATTTCTTAAAGCCTCTTTTGAGTTGTTTAAGGTATAAAGCCATAGACCAATTTCAAGGCCTTTCTTTTGTTCGGCCAGTTCAAGGAACTTTTGAGCCTTGCGGCTTTGCTCTTCCAAAGGTCCAACACGGGATTTTAACTCATCCAAAATATCGTGAAGTCTTAAGAGATTATCCTCAGCAGCAAGCAATTTTCTTTCAGCCTCAATCTTGCGGTAGCGATATTTAGAGATACCCGAAGCCTCTTCAAAAATATCTCTTCTCTCGCCCGATTTAGAGCTGATAATATTATCAATCTTACCTTGACCAATCATAGAATAACCGTCACGTCCAAGACCGGTATCCATAAACAGTTCGTGAATATCTTTAAGGCGCACCGAAACACCGTTGATAGCGTATTCGCTTTCGTGAGAACGGTAAAAACGGCGGGTAATACTTACAAAATCATTATCAAAATTTAAAGTGCGGTCGGTATTATTTATGTTAAGAGTTACTTCGCAAAAACCGTGAGGACGACGAGTTTCAGTACCACCGAAAATAACGTCTTCCATGGACTGTCCGCGAAGGCTTTTAGTAGACTGTTCACCAAGAACCCAACGCACTGCATCGGAAATGTTACTTTTTCCGCTGCCGTTAGGTCCAACAACTGCAGTAATACCCTTGCCAAACTTTAAAACAGTTTTATCTGCAAAAGATTTAAAGCCCTGAATTTCAATTGAGCTTAACAGCATATTGCGTTACACTTCCCTTTCTATTCTAAATTCCATTTCATTAACAAGACTTGAAGCTTTAACGGAACAGTTAAAGCCAAGTGATTCTAAATGTAAAATATTGCTTCTTTTTTGACCAATCATTTTAGACACGTCGGATTTATTAACGTAAATCGTGTAATTACCTTTATCGGTCAAGCATTTAAGCACGTTATTAAGCATAATTTGCGATAAACACAGTTCGCTAAAAGCAGGATGCCAAGGACCTGCGATATAAGAACCGTCTTCAATAGAATGAAGACCCAGTCTTATAACCCTAATACCCTTTTCGGTAAACATTGGGTAAATTTTAGCGAAAAGTGCAATTGCATAATTTAATGTTTGCGGTTTATAAAATCTATCGGCGTAAAGC
>CAJGDQ010000118.1 GCA_904502215.1 Clostridiaceae bacterium | reverse complement strand
ATAGTATTTGCCCTTGGGAAGCTCAGCATCGGTTGTATAAGATTCAGAGTTTGCACCCTTAATCTTAACAGCGCCACGCTTAGTATCGCCTGTGCAAGCAAACCACTGATAGCTAACCTCACCATCGCTATTTGCTAAAGCAGAAATAACAGCGCCTGTTCCCTCTTCAGTTTCAAAATCTGCATTATTTGAAATTATGTTCACCGCCGGAGAAACCCAAGCCCAAACTGCATCAAGACCGCTCTTCTTAACGAATACATCGTAATAAATACGATAATCGAACTTATATGCATCAGCATCGATATTCTGTTCAGGAGTGAAAATTCTCATTTTTTCAGTCTTCTTAACAAGATGAGCGCCACTCTTGGGGCAAACGAGCATATATGCCTCTCTGGTGTTTTCAGCAGGAGTGAAACCACCGTTAGTGAAATTATAAGCAGTTTTCATTCTCTCGGATACAACAGGGATGATAGCAACGCCATTGATAGATTTAACCTTAAGGTCAACTTCTCCCTGTTTGAAATCGGTTACGGTTATCATCTTAGAAATTTCAGCCGAATTTTGAAGAGCAGCATACATATAGCTATCAACAAAAGCAACCAATTCTTCATCATAACCAACAACCGACTGAACCTCGGTTATAAGCTTGCATAGAGCCTCATAAGGCTTTACGGGGTCGCCTTCAATTGTGTTAGAACGAGAAAGGGCAAGTCCTGCAAGCTTAGAAATAACATAAGCATCGCACTCAGGAACCACCTTGGTGCGAACATATTCGCCAAGGATTTTGCCTGCCAAATTAGCAATACCTGCCTCATCCATATCCTCTCGGTCGATTTGTAAGGAACGGGCACGGTCCATAGCCATAGTATAAGAAACGTTAGAAACATTAATAGCTCCTCTTGTGAAGCCTAAATCACGGTCATAATCGGCAAGGCCCTGAAAATCAACATCAGGGATAATAACTGTTTTTGCTCCAACGAACTTGGTAGCAAGCGCATTATCGGCAAAGAAGCCAACCGCACTTTTTTGTTCAAACATTTTATCGAGTTCATCGGAATATTTTGTAACATTTTCAATAGAATTGATAGACATAATTTTTCTCCTTAAATTATAATTTATTTCCAAAGTCCCTTAAGAAATTCAAGCGCTTCGGGATTCATATCAGCCTTTCTGTTTTGCTGAGAGCCGAGGGAAGAAAAGGAATTGCTTTCCTGCAAGGAAATAGCTTCCCCTAAGCGCTTTTTCTCTTCAAGACGGTATCTTAAGTATTCATCGAGAAGCATAGTTCCTTTAAGTCTTGCATTTTCTATAACACTCTCGGGCAACTGCTCTAAAGTTTTAATTTTCGGGAAATACTGCTTTATTTCATCAAACCCCTTCAATTCGGCTTTTTGACCTTTCTCAAGGGTTAAAATATGCTCAGCCAGTTCCTCATCTCCCGAGCATTTATCTAAAAGCTCTGCTTTTCTTTTTGAATACTCTTCATTTTTCAACTGCTCAATAAACTGAGCAACACTTTTGCCGTTTTTACGGCTGATTTCCCTAAGTTCATCAAAATCATTTGATATCAAATCGAATTTCATTCCCTTTTGGGCTAAAACCGCCGCCTCTTCGGCTGTTAGATTCTTGATTTCTTTATTAAATTTAACAGGAATAACAATTTCTTGTGAGGTCTCCCCTTTGGTTTGGGAAGAGCCATTTTCTTCGTCCATAGCTTCTGGTTGTTCTATGGCATTAAGTTTTATTTCTTCCATTGTGATTTCCTTTCTTAAAATTGCTCGCTGCCATCATAATTAAGGAAATTTTCATATTCCTTATCAATGCTTTCGGTGCTTTCCTTAGGTTTAATCTCTATAACCTCTTTCATGGGTGGCTCATCAAGATTGCCAAGAAAATACCCTATAACAAATGCTGCTGCAGCAATAAAAACTAAAACGATTATATTCATATATCCCAACCTCCGTTTAAATCGGCAAAATTTATTTCGCCTCTTTCTTCTTGCAAGCTTCTTTTTTGGGGTTTGAAAAACTTAACATCCTCAAAGGCATACCTCAAAGCATCACATAAATGATTATCGGTATCCTTTGGCATTCTTTGTCCCTTATCGTTGCACCTATCCTCATAAACATAGGTTGAAAACTCTCGAATGGTATTAATGCATTCAGGACTAATAAAAATTTTATATTCGCAAATTTTGGAAATTCCGTTTAAAATGCTATCCCTACCCTTGACCGATGGGGTTATCCTGCTAATGCCAAGCCTTCTTAAATCATCGTTAGATTTAGGCTCAGCCGAATCCGCTCGAATTCGCTCTTTGGAAAAGCCAAGCCTTGTGATTTCCTCAGCAATTTGAGAGTTAAGCATTCTTTTTTTATAGAATTCCTTGAAAATATAAATTTCCTTATCAATCGGATTTGCTCTAAAGGCAATAAATGCTGTTGGGTCATTTGTATACCCATAATCAAGACCAAAAAAGTTTTTCCATTTATACTCTTCCTTTTGGTCTATTTCCTTTCTTGCAACAACCCAATTTTCAAAAACCAAGCCATCCGAAATCCCCCATTCACCAAGACCTGCAACCTGATATTTGCGAGGGTTTCTCTCCTTCATTCTCTCAAAAACAAGCCTGTCGGTTTCATCAAGAAACTCGTTTATAAGATAGTTAGTAGAAAAAACCTCAGTATCATCGGATGGGTTATCAAAAAATCGTTTTTTAAGCCAATGCCCTTCACTCCAAGGATTAAAGGTTATTGTTGTTTGCTTATATAGTGGCGGCAAAATTTTACCTCTGGGCACCGATAGGTCGAGCTTATCAAAATCGGATTCATCCGAAATTTCAAAGGCTTCTTCTATCCAAACATAGTTCAAATATCCCTTTGAAACGGTTGTTGAAGCTAGCTTTAAAACATCATCAAAACCTCTGAAAATAATCTTTTGCCCCGTTGGTTTATAAACCATTTCCATAGGTGAAACCGTGTTGCTCCAAAACTTTGAAACCCCAAGCCTTTCCTGCGCCCATTTCAGCTGGGCAAAGGTTGAGTCCCTATGGGTGTTCATAACCTGACGAACAACTAAAAGGTTGGTATCCTTTTCTTTCATCAGTCTGAATATGAAATTAAGGGCGGTTGTTGCTGATTTTTTGGAGCCTTTACCGCCTTTTAAAACTCGGTAACGCTTTTTACAGTTCCAAAAATCATCATATCCGCCTCCCACAATTTCCGACATCTTAATCCCCGATGTCGTCAAAAATCATCACCGCCTTTGCCTTTTGCTGTTTTTCTTCTTCCTTTTCGCTTACAATAGAACGAAGCTCCTTTATAGCCGAAAGCTCCCCTGCAGCCGCCTTTTTATAAAGTGCTATCATAATTGCAGTCTTTCTGGTTGGGCTTTTAACCTCAAAGCCCTCTTCTCTAAGTGATGCAACCTCTGCATCTGATAACTTTTCATTTAAAAGCGATTTTAAGGTTTTATAAAGAAGCTTATCATTCTCTTTCATAAACATTCCTCCCGGCGAAACAATAATAATTTCACTTATAACCGACATTCACCGACATAAAAAAAGTTAAAAAAATACTTGATTTTAGGGCGACATTATTATATAATACATTAGTCAAGTAAATTTGCCGGTGTGATGGAATTGGCAGACGTAGTGGACTCAAAATCCACCGGTGGCGACACCGTGCCGGTTCGAGTCCGGCCACCGGCACCAAAAAAAGAAGTAACTTTTGTCTACCAAAAGTTACTTCTTTTTTTATCCAAGCCGCAGGTTTGGCATATCATCACCGCATGAAGTGCGGTGCATATCATCAAGGGCGGCTCGCCGCCCTTGTATCTCATCACGCTTTTGCGTGTATTAAGAACTCCTCAAAACAAATTTTCCTTGACATATCCTATTCAAAATAGTATGATTAAATAAATAGAAAAGGCTT
>CAJGDQ010000117.1 GCA_904502215.1 Clostridiaceae bacterium | reverse complement strand
TATTTCTGCCTTGCTCAAAGGTAATTCCATAAACCTGTTTTGTTTCCTGAGCAGCAGGAATATAATCGGGGTCGATTTTAACTATATTATAGTTACCGTTTCTCTTGGATTTTAGAATTTCAAGGGCCTCAGGCTCATAACCTGGAGCAATAACGCCATCGGAAACCTCTCTTTTAATAAGAAGAGCAGTTGTAACATCGCAAACATCCGAAAGTGCTACCCAGTCACCAAAAGAGCACATTCTATCAGTTCCTCTGGCTCTAGCATATGCACAAGCCAAAGGAGAATCATCAAGACCATCGATATCATCAACAAAGCAAGCCTTTTTAAGCTTTTCAGGAAGAATAGTTCCAACAGCAGCACTTGTAGGGCTAACATGCTTAAAGGAAGTAACAGCAGGAAGTCCTAATGCTTCTTTTAATTCTTTAACCAACTGCCAAGAGTTAAAAGCATCTAAAAAGTTAATGTAACCCGGTCTTCCGCAAAGTATTTCAATCGGAAGCTCGCTGCCATCAGCCATATAGATTTTAGAGGGTTTTTGGTTGGGGTTACAACCGTATTTAAGTTCAAATTCTTTCATTTTAATTCTCCTTAATTGTTTTTATTAACAATTCTCGATTCATATTTTCCGCTTTCGATATCAATATATCTTACGAATAAAGAAACTTTATTATCTTCGTTTAAGTTTTCCCAAATTAGATTTGTTAAATCATCAATATCGCAATTTGGAAGCTCCAAAGTTTTAGGCTCGCCCTCGAAACTTGGAAGGGGATTGCCATCGCATTTATAAGTATGAATAAACTTTGCCTTGCCTGCTAATGGATTGCTATAAGCAAAGGTATATCTTTGGCAAGAAGAATCATCGCCCTCGGCAGATTTTAAAATTGACATTGCAAAATTCATATCCTTTTCTTCAAGGCGGATAATACCTGAAATACGAGGAGTGAAGTTTGGAGCATCATCCTCAAACTCACGAGTTCTGAGAGCTTGCTCAAAGGTCATTTGCTTATCCATAAGATTATAAATTGTATCAGTTTGGTCGCCGTTTGTAACAATAGTTTTATTACCAAGAACACGAACAGGAGCATAGATTATGAGGTGTGGGTCGGTCATTTTTGATTCATCAAATGCCTGAGTGCGAATACCCTCGCCATCTTCAACAAATACACGGTTACGGCTGTTTTCGCTTCTACCCATAATAAAATATGCGGTTATAGCTTTTTTACCGTCAGCACTTTTACCAATGATAATTCCTCGGCCGTGGTATGCTAAAGAATTGAGTTCTTCTTTAATAGTCTTGATTTCCATTTTTATTCTCCTTTGCAAACTTTCTCAACTGATTGAGGTAATATTTTCCATTCTGCTTCTTGCATAACTCTTTTTTGAAGAGATTCGGGGGTATCGTCAGGCTTAATCTCAACCGCCTTTTGCATAATGATTTCTCCGCCATCAGGAATTTCATTAACAAAATGAACAGTGGCTCCTGTTACTTTAACCCCGTAATCAAGCACCGCTTGATGAACTCTGAGCCCGTAAAAACCTTCTCCGCAAAAAGAGGGGATTAATGAGGGATGAACATTTATAATTCTTTTTTCAAACCTCGATGTGAAGTCCTTGCTTAAAATACACATAAAGCCTGCAAGAACAATAAAATCAATTTTGTTTTCTTCCAAAGCCTCTATAAGCCTGGCTTCAAACTCGTTTCCTAATTCCTTTTTATTGCAAACAATAGTTTTAATACCTGCATTTTCAGCACGCTCTAAGGCATAAGCATTAGGATTATTGGAAATTACAAGATTTATCTTGCCCGAATTTATTATTCCGCTATTTTGAGCATCAATCAAGGCTTGAAGATTTGTTCCTCCACCCGATACTAGAACAGCAATGTTTTTCATAATATCACCTTAAATGATAACGATTTTTTCGTCAGTTTTCTTAACGAAACCTATAGTATAAGCATCCTCGCCGTTGGCCTTAAGAATTTCGATAGCCTTATCAGCATCCTCTTTAGCTACAACGATGCTCATACCAACACCCATGTTATAGGTGTTATACATATCTCTCTCAGGAATATTGCCTGTTTTTGCGAGCAAATCAAAGATGGGAAGCACCTTAATGGATGCTTTATCTATAACTGCACCAAAGCCATCAGGAATACTTCTCGGAATATTCTCATAGAAGCCGCCGCCTGTGATATGAGAAATAGCACGAACCTTAACCTCATCAAGAAGTGCTAAAACAGGTTTAACATAAATTCTTGTGGGTGTTAAAAGAGTTTCGCCCAAGGATTTGCCGCCAAGCTCATCATAGGTTTTATTAAGGTCAGCATTCTCAACATCAAAAACCTTGCGAACTAAGGAGAAACCGTTTGAATGAACACCCGAAGAGGGAAGAGCGATAATAACATCGCCTTCTTGCATTGTTTTGTTATCAAGGATTTTCTTTTTATCAACAATACCAACAGCAAAGCCTGCAAGGTCATAATCATCAATAGGCATCATTCCGGGATGCTCAGCAGTTTCACCGCCAATTAAAGCAGCGCCCGACTGAACGCAACCCTCAGCAACACCGCTAACAATTTCAGCAATTTTCTCGGGAATATTTTTTCCGCAAGCAATATAGTCAAGGAAGAATAAGGGCTTAGCACCAACGCAAATAATATCGTTAACACACATAGCAACGGCATCAATACCTATGGTATCGTGTTTGTCCATCAGAATAGCAAGCTTAACCTTAGTTCCGCAACCATCGGTTCCGCTAACTAAAACAGGCTCTTCCATACCTTTAACAGGAAGACCAAAGCAACCGCCAAAGCCGCCAACATCATCAAGGCAGCCTTCATTGCGGGTTCTTCCAATGTGCTTTTTCATAAGTTCAACTGCTTTGTAACCTGCGGTAATATCAACGCCAGCATCGGCATAGGATTTAGACTGTGAATTTTTCATTATAACTACTCCTTAATTATTCTTTACCATTCCAGCAATAAGTGCATAGCTTTGAAGCGGGAAGTCCGATAGCCTTGATAATTCCTTCTAAAGATTGGAACTCAAGTGAAGCGAAATGCAGTTTATCGCATATTGTTTTTCTTAAGAGCTTGCCTCTTTCGGTATGGCAATCGCTATATTCCTCAATATAATTAAAGCCTTCATCACCCTCAAGCTCGTAAATAGTGCTACGAGTGATTAGGTCCATATCATTTGTGTTTCTTGAGAAATTAAGATATTTACAGCCATACATAATAGGCGGACAAGCCGAACGCATATGAACAGTTTTAGCACCATTTTCATAAAGGAAATCAACCGTTTCTTTAAGCTGAGTGCCTCTAACAATAGAATCATCGACAAAAAGAAGATTTTTTCCTTCTATTAACTCGTGAACAGGGATTTGCTTCATCTTAGCAACCCTTTTTCTATCCGATTGCCTAGCAGACATAAAGCTGCGGGGCCAGGTTGGAGTGTATTTAATAAAGGGACGGGCAAAGGGGATATGGCTCTTATTGGCATATCCAATAGCGTGAGGAGTGCCCGAATCGGGAACGCCTGCAACATAGTCAAGGTTCTCTATTATGTTGTTATCTTTTTCGTTTTCGGCGATTATTTCACCATTACGATAGCGCATAAGCTCAACATTGATACCTTCATAATCACTAGTTGAATAACCGTAATAACTCCAAAGGAAAGAGCAAATTCTCATTTCCTCTCCGGGCTCAGCTAATTGAGTTAAACTTTCAGCATTAAACTCAACTATTTCGCCGGGACCTAATTCCTTAACAAAATTATAATCAAGCTTTTTAAAAGCAAAGGACTCGAAGCTTGCGCAATATCCGTTTTCGTTCTTGCCGATAGAAAGGGGAATACGACCAAGTTTATCTCTGGCTGCAATAACAGTTCCTTTATCGGTTAAGATTAAAATTGATGCGGTTCCTTCAATAACGCTTTGAGCAAACTTAATACCCTCGGTGAAATTA
>CAJGDQ010000116.1 GCA_904502215.1 Clostridiaceae bacterium | reverse complement strand
TCCTCAATTCTTTTTGAGGGAATGCATAGAAATCTCTTTAAAAGACCCTTTGAAGAATGCAAAATTTCATCGGTTATTCCGCCTATCGCCTTTAAAGAACATCTTGAGGGCGAAAAAACCTTTTCGGCATAACTTCTACCTTTAACTATTAAATCGGTTATAATTTCGGCACTAACTGCGCTTGTTGTCATTCCCCATTTACCGAAACCTGTTGCCACGAAAATATTATTATTTGTTTTAGAAAATTTACCAATATAGGGAATATCATCAGCCGTTATGCAGTCCTGAGCCGACCAAGCGGCAACCTCTTTTGCCTCAGGGAAAAGATACTTTGCGGCAATTCTCAAGGTTTCATATTTATCGCCCGAAAAATTCTCGCCTGTTCTATGCTGAGCGCCTCCAAAAAGCAATAAATCTTTATATTTTCTGAAAGAAAAATCTTTCTTTTCGATGCCGATGAACATCCCATCTATATCCATAGCATTCTCAAGCGCTAAAACATAAGAACGTTGTCCATACATTTTTGCAAAATAAAACCCGGGGAAATTAACAAAAGGATAATGGCAGGCAAAAACTATTTTTTGGGCCTCAACCGAAAATCCTTCGCCGAGTAAAACCTTTCCCTTTATCTTTTTAACCTCGGTTTTTTCATATATTTTTAACCTCTTTGCAATATGATTTATAAATTTCAAGGGATTAAACTGAGCTTGCAAGGGTAGTTTCAAGGCCCCCGCAGTTTTAAAAGGCAAATTCGGTTTATCAACCCATTCTACAGGCAACCCAATCTCTAAACAAGCCTTTTCTTCCTCTTTAAGCTTCTCTTTGTTTTCGGAATATAAATAGGCGTCTTTAATCTCAAAATCGCAGTTGATATCCCTCTTTTCAACCGTTTCCTTAAACCATTCAACCGCTCTCATATTAGCCTTTGCATATATCTTGGCATAATCCTTGCCGTAACTGTTTGTTATTTTGGAATATATATTATTGTGTTGCGCTGTGATTTTTGCGGTTGTGTTTTTAGTATAGCCCGAGGCTATTCGGTTTGCCTCAAGGATTATAACATTTTTGCCCGCATTTTGCAGTCGGTCGGCAATAAGTATTCCCGCCATTCCACCACCGATAACGGCAACCTCGGTTTTTATCTTGCCTTTTAAGGCTTCTCTTTCTTCAAATTCTATCTCTTTTTCCCATATTGAGCCTTTAAACATTTTTATCACTCCCCTCATATTTTGCCTTAATAAAGAAAAAATATGAGTGTAAAGAAAAAAACTTGACAGGCGGAGTTTATTATGATATAATCGGTAGGCTGTGAGGTGGATTATGAGTAAAAACTTATATATTTCAGCATTACTTGATGTTTATGGTGAGTTTTTAAGCGAAAAGCAACGAGTTATCACCGAGCATTATTATAACGATGATTTATCCCTCGCCGAAATTGCCGAGAATGAGGGAATCACCCGCCAAGGTGTTAACGACCTTATAAAACGGGCCGAAGCTCAGCTTAAAAGTTTTGAAGAAAAATGCCACTATTGCGAAAACTTTTTAAAACTCAAGGAATTATCCGATAAAATCGACCCACAGGATAATAATGATTTAAAACAAATCTTAAATATAATAGAAATTTTATAAGGAGGAAGTTATGGCGTTTGAAAATTTATCCGATAAGCTGGCAGGCGTTTTTAAACGCTTGCGTTCAAAGGGAAAACTAAGCGAAGCTGATGTTAAAACTGCTATGCGTGAAGTTCGCCTTGCCCTCCTCGAAGCCGATGTTAACTATAAGGTTGCCAAGGATTTCACCAATTCGGTTACCGAGAAATGCATCGGTGCAAATGTTATGGAGAGCCTAACCGCTCCCCAAATGGTTATTAAGATTGTTAAGGATGAGCTAACCGCTCTCATGGGCAATGAGCATGCCCGCCTTAAAACCTCAAACAAAATTCCAACCGTTATTATGATGTGCGGTTTGCAGGGCTCGGGTAAAACAACCCATTCGGCAAAGCTTGCGAAATATCTTAGAGCTCAGGGTCATAGACCTATGCTTGCCGCTTGCGATATCTACCGCCCCGCCGCTATCGAGCAGTTAAAGGTTGTTGGCAAAGCGGTTGATGCTCCCGTTTTCGAAATGGGAACCGAAAAGCCCGAGGTTATCGCTAAAAAGGCTGTGGCTTATGCCAGAGATTATGGACACGATTTTCTAATCCTCGATACCGCAGGCCGACTTCATATTGATACCGAGCTTATGGATGAGCTTAAGCGTATCACAAAAGCCGTTGAGGTTAATAATATCTTACTAGTTATCGATTCAATGGTAGGTCAGGATGCAGTTAATATCGCAAAGGCTTTTAATGATATTCTTGAGATTGATGGTATTATTCTAACCAAGCTTGATGGTGATACAAGAGGCGGTGCCGCCCTCTCGGTCAGAGCGGTAACAGGCAAGCCGATTATGTTTGCGGGCGTTGGCGAAAAGCTTTCCGAGCTTGATGAATTCCATCCCGATAGAATGGCTTCCCGTATTCTTGGTATGGGCGATGTTTTATCCTTAATCGAAAAGGTTGAAGCCGAGGTTGATGAAAAACAAGCCGAGGAAACCGCAAGAAGACTTCAAGAAAACAAATTCGATATGAACGATTTGCTTGACCAATTCAGGCAAATTAAAAAAATGGGCTCGCTTAAAAGTATTATTTCTATGATACCGGGTATGGAGAAGCAAATCAGAGATGTTGATATCGATGACCGCCAAATGCTTAGAATTGAGGCGATTATAACCTCGATGACCAAGAAAGAAAGAGCGAAACCCGATATACTTAACGCCTCGAGGAGAAAGCGTATTGCCGCAGGTGCCGGCGTTAAGGTTGAGGATGTTAACCGCCTTATAAAACAGTATGAGCAAATGAAAAAGATGTTCAAGCAAATAAACTCAAAAGGCTCTAAACGCAAAATGATGAGGGGAATGAATTTCCCGGGCGGACCCCAAGGCTTTGGTTTTTAGGACAAAATAGTCTTTAAAAATATATATTCTATAAACGGAGGTGCAAAACAAGATGGCAGTTAAAATCAGACTTCGCCGTATGGGCGCTAAAAAGGCTCCTTTTTACCGTGTAGTTGTTGCTGATTCCAGATACCCCAGAGATGGTCGTTTCATCGAGGAAATCGGCACTTATGACACCACTAAAGACCCCGCCGCTGTTAACATTGATAGCGATAAGGCTAAGAAGTGGATTGCAAACGGAGCTCAGCCTACCGATACCGTTAAGGCTTTACTTAAGAAAAACGGTGTAATCTAATTGTGAGGTTTAAAAAATGAAAGAGCTTCTTATTTCTTTGGCTTCGGGCTTGGTTGAAAACCCCGAGGCAGTTAACGTAACGGTTGATGAGCCCAACGCTGAGGGCATTACCGTTTACCATTTGCATGTTGCGGAAAGCGATATGGGCCGAGTTATCGGCAAGCAGGGAAGAATAGCAAATGCTATCCGTGTTGTTATGCGTGCCGCAGCCAGCAGACAAAATCAAACTATTTCGGTTGAAATAGACTAAAAACGTCGGGCTTTTGCCCGACGTTTTATTTTTTCAAAACCTCGCACCCTGTATAATAGTGAGTTAAGATTTCTTTAAAATTGCTTCCTTGCTTTGCCATATAGTTGGCACCGCTTTGGCTCATACCAACCCCGTGGCCGTAACCCAAAACCGAGAAGCAGTATTTACCCTCCTTAAATTCAATACTAAAATTTGAAGAGCGAAGGTCTAAAAGGGTTCTGATTCTAGCCCCCGTTAGCTTTTTGCCGCAAACCGCAATTTCCTTTACAACCCCCGAATCAGTCCTTGTGGGTTTGCTAAAATAACCGTTCTCATCCCCCGAAAATTCGGCATCGGTTGATAATTTATTCCTTATCTCCTCGGGAGTAAATAAAACCTCGCTAAGATAATCTTTATTAAGCTTATCCCCCTCACTTAAAACAGGCTTTAGGTAAGG
>CAJGDQ010000115.1 GCA_904502215.1 Clostridiaceae bacterium | reverse complement strand
CCCCATCGGCGAATATTTTTTAAAAATAACCTCCCCGCCGGCAGACGTATAAATCTCCAATGGGTCGCCCTCACGGATTCTCATAGTTCTGCGGATTTCTTTGGGAATAACCACACGACCAAGGTCGTCGATTCTTCTCACAATTCCAGTTGCTTTCATATATAAATCTCCTTTGTTGATTTGATAACATTTCTATTATCTGTCAACAAAGGAGTTTTATACTATAGTTTTACGATCATTAATAATATAATCTATTTTACTGTTCCTTATAAATCAATAATTTACGAACTAAAAAATTATAAAAGAACACAATGGCTGTAGCTGCAATTTTTGAAAACATTTCTTTAAAACAAAGACAATCAACTGCTAACCACATAATGACAAGATTTAGTAATAATCCAACAATGCTAGCTACATATATACTTAAAATTTCTTTTAGGAAAGAGCCATAGCTTTCCTTAAAAACAAGTAACCGACCTGCCAACCAATTTACAAAGGTTGATAGAAGATAGGCAATTACAGTGGCTATTGCATAATGAATATAGCATTTATCCATAATGAAAAACAAAGCCCATTCTGTAACTGTTGCAATTCCACCGACCACTAAATACAGTAAAAATTCTTTTATATTATTTTTTTTCATTGTTTTCTGTTCGCTCACTTATAATGTATCTAGGTCTGTTTTTAACCTCTAAATAGATTTTTCCAATATATTCTCCAATAATACCAATGCAAATAAGTTGAATAGAGGAAAGCAGACAAATAGCCGCTACAATGCTTGCCCAACCTGCTGTTGTGGAGCCCAAAAATTTTGAAAAAATTGCCCAAATCAAACCGGCAATGCTTAGAACAGACATAGCAATGCCTAGTGAAGCAATCAAACGAAGTGGCTTTACTGAAAGGCTTGTGATTCCATCAATAGCAAGCGCGAGCATTTTGCTCAAAGGATAATGAGATTCGCCGGCAATTCGCTCGTATCTTTCATAATAAACCGAGCTTGATTTAAAGCCGACCAAGGGTATCATGCCACGCAGAAACAAATTCACTTCTTTAAAGTTTGCAAATTCCTTTAAAACTCTTGCAGAAATCAAACGATAATCCGCATGGTTAAACACCACTTCAGCGCCCATTATATTCAGAAATTTATAAAATCCTTCGGCAGTGACTTTTTTGAAGAAAGTATCGGTTTTGCGGCTGCTTCTAACACCATAAACAACTTCCGAACCCGATTGATATTCTTCTACCATTTGAGTCATTACTGAAATGTCGTCCTGCCCGTCGCAATCAATAGAAATGGTGATATCACATTGATCTTTTGCTTCCATAAGACCGGCGAGAACTGCGTTTTGGTGACCGCGATTGCGACTTTGTGTAATGCCGATAAAAGAACTGTTTTTGGAAGATAGTTCTTTAATAATTTTCCATGTGCCATCTTTGCTTCCGTCATTTACAAACATTATTTTGCTTTCAAGAGATATTAAATCTTCTGATTGCATAACCTTTAGTTGTTCCAAAAATAACGGTGCTGTAATGGGTAACACTTTTTCCTCATTGTAACATGGAATAATTATATACAAAGTAGGTTTCATTTATCATACCTCCTCAGTTTTAGTGCCATAATTTCTTTTTTTAAACAAATAAAACTGTGATATCATTATCAGAAAAGGAATAACACTATAATGATATCTTGGAGCAACCTCTACTAACATCTGTGCGCATGTAACACCAATCACATATAAGGGCAAAATAAACACCGGTGATCTATGAGATGTTTTTAACATTTTGTAAGCTCCACAAAGGCTCAATAATATCATACAATAATAAAACGCATCGCAAATCATACTCATATATTCTTTTTCTTTAATAATGTCACTGCAATAACCAACACAAACAGAATCTTTTCCCAAGAAAAAAGATAATTTATCCTTAAAAAGTTTTGTAAAATCAATCTCGCTAGATGTGATTCTTTTTTTAGCCTCATTTAACATCTGTTTTTGAGCCCATTCTGCTGTCGTGCCCTCTTGGTCACTATATGAAAAAAGCAATTCCGAATCTTCTGCGTTCCACGTTCCGCTTGAATTTACATTAAAACCTACATGAATATTGTAACCAGGTGCAGAAGCAGGCGCTTCTCCAATTCGTGATGTAAAATATAAGTTCCATAATCCTCCTAAAGAAAAATACACCACTAGCATTACAGCAAAAAATGACAACCATTTAACTAAAAAAGCTCTTCGAAACAGTTCTTTAAACCTCAATACAAAAACCCAAATCAACATTGCTATAATCAGCACCATTGCAATCGGTCTATTTACATTGATGCACTGTAAGATTAACGCCGCCCAAGCACCATAAAATAACATTTGGGTCCATTTTAATGATTTTTCCTTTTTTGCAATAACTACAACAAAGTATACAAAAGCAAGAATGAAAGTAGTATATAGGGGATCTGAAAGCACCAAACTGTTGTAAATTGTTTGAGAAGGACAGATTATCCATAAAACATATGCGCACACCGCAGCAGTAACAGAAATTATGTTCCTAACAATTTTATATATTAGTATACCAGAAACGACAGACAAAATGACATTCAGTAGCGTTGCTAAAAAAACACTTTCGCCTAAAAATTTAAAAAACAAACTTAAAAATGTGGAATATCCAAATATGTGAGGAAATAGGGCAATATATCGATTGGGGTAAAGCCATGACTTCGACAAACCCACTGCTGAATAATAAAATGTTGCATAATCCACCTTCGGTTCCATTCTCATATAATAAATCCATAAGAATTTAACAAGAAAACAAAACAAGGACAAAAAAATTAACAATTTAATATCAGATGTTGTATCAAAAAAAGAGTTGTATTTTTTTAAGAATTTCACAACAGCAAAGGAGGCTAACATTGCGTAAACCAATATTGAAGCAGAATTAAAATTGCTCACAAAAATCGTTAAAGCAAAAATACTTATAAAAATAATTAACATTAGTTTATATAGTTGCTTTGGGAGTTTATCTTTCAATTTTTCACAATATTCCTTGCCTTTCAATAAATTGTTTGTGGTTTTCTTTTCAGTAGTCATAATGCCCAAAATCTCCTTACAAAAAGTGAAATTGCCGAAGCGAAGCACAAGTGGGACAATCCATAACCACTATCCCTTTTGCAATAACACGTTTCATTTTATTCAATCGCCATAACATAGACATTTTATCATAATCCCTTTTAAAAATCAAGATTTCACAAAATAAAACAAAGAGTGTCGAACTCCCTGTTTGTTATATCTTTTTACCACACTATGTATAGCCCAACAAAACCTGTCGAAAAGAGTCAATGAATAACGCTTGACATTTTAGGGAACAATAACTATAATAAATTTATAAAAAGTTCCCTAAAAGGAGTTTTGGTATGAACAACTATCCTGAAATACAAGAATTATTGGAACAGCGCGCCGATTTATATGCCCGTCTTAAATTATTGGCTTATGATGGCACGCCCGAAATAAAGGAAAACAAAAGCGGCAAGTATTTATATATTCGTAAGCGTGTTGGCAGCCGAGTAACATCGACCTATGTTGATGTGTATTCCGATACACTTTATCAATTACTACTTCGCAACAATGCCGAGGCAAAGGAACTACGGAAGCAAATTCGCAAGGTTGAAAAAGCACTTGCTGAAAAAGGTTTTACCGAAAACGAATTATCTTCCGAAATTCTTTTGAACCTAGATTTTGCCCGTATTAATATGAAATTATCCATTTACGAGCAGGCAGTTTTAGAGGGTGTTGCAACTTCTTTCCCGCAAACCGAAGATATTATTGAAAATGGTAAAGTTAATGGTGTAACAGCGAGCGATGTGCAAAAGATATTAAACTTAAAACACGCTTGGGAATTTATTTTGGATAAAGACGTGTTGCAAGTAAAAAGTGATTATTCTATTCTCTGCCACATCGCAAAGTTAGTAAACGAAGGCTTTTTTGCAAGCGGCGGCAGAATT
>CAJGDQ010000114.1 GCA_904502215.1 Clostridiaceae bacterium | reverse complement strand
TCGTTTGATGGACTTAAATATGGAACATACAGAAGAACAAATCTTATAATTGCTCAAATTTTAGCAACTATTGCAACTGCTTTTATTATTTATTTGCAAATAGTTCTTATGGCTGCAAGATTTGTAACGGTTGTTCCTCTGCTTATGATGGTTGTTGCGAATATCGCAGTTGTTATAATTTTGATTTTCAGCGGCGATTTTATTATGAAAAAGCTTTTTCCCGCAAGAAAAACCCTTATTGTGTATGATAATTATTCACCCGATGTTTTTATTTCTAAGGCAAAACAAAGAAAGGACAAGTTCAGTATTGGTGAGGTTGTTCATATTTCTGTGGGCTTTAGTAGGCTTGAAGAACTTATCAAAGAGCATGAGTGCGTGATAATTTACGATGTTCATTCCGAGCAAAGAAATAAGATTCTTAAGATTTGTTTTGAGAATGATGTTAGAGCATATACAACCACCAAAATTTCGGATGTTTTGGTTAGAGGTGCCGAGATTTTGCATTTATTCGATACTCCGCTTTTGCTTTATAGAAATATCGGTCTCACCTTTGAACAACGCTTCTTGAAGAGGTTTATGGATATCGTAGTTTCTTTGATTATGCTCGTTATAACCTCTCCGTTTTTGCTAATATCGGCTATTGCCATTAAGCTTTATGATGGCGGACCTGTTTTTTTCCGTCAGGATAGAAGCACCGTTAATGGTCAAATTTTCCGCATTCATAAGTTTAGGAGTATGATAGTTGATGCCGAGAAGGATGGGGCAAGACCTGCTGAGGATAATGACCCGAGGATAACCCCTGTCGGAAAGATTTTAAGAGCTTCAAGACTTGATGAGCTTCCTCAGCTTATTGATATTCTTATTGGTAATATGAGCCTTGTTGGACCCAGACCTGAAAGAGTTGAGCATATTAAGCAGTATTCCGAGGAAATTCCTGAGTTTGTTTATCGTCTTAAAATGCGTGGCGGTCTTACCGGCTATGCTCAGTTATATGGAAAGTATAATACAACTCCTTACGATAAGCTTCAGCTCGACCTTATGTATATTCAAAATTACTCATTCTTCCTTGATATTAAGCTTATTTTGATGACAGTTAAAATCATGTTTATGAAGGAAAGCACCGAAGGCTTCACCGAGGAAAAGAGTAAAAACATAAATAAAAAAAGCAAGAAGAAATAAAAACAATTCCCAGCTAAAAAGCTGGGAATTGTTTTTATTGGTCGGAGTAGCGTTATAGTAATCAAGCGTAAACCCGCATAAATATAGGATTTAAAATCAAGGCGAAGCCTTGTATATCATCAAAACGTAAGTTTTGCATATCATCAGCGGCAAAGACGCTGTATCTCATCAAGCCGATAAAGGTATACACACCTACGGTGTGATGATATACGCCGCACGAGTGCGGCAATGATATACACGCTAAAGCGTGATGATATGCCAAGCCTATCGGCTTGAATAAAAAATCCGCCGACAAAGTCGACGGATTTTTGGTCGAGATGACAGGATTCGAACCTGCGGCCTCTGCGTCCCGAACGCAGCGCTCTACCAAACTGAGCCACATCTCGATATTAAGTTTTAAAAGTGAATTTCAAAAAGATAAATCTTTTTTCCGCGCTGCTACGCAGCTTACTCTTGCGGTGCCCGAAATGTTTTATCGGCTTGGAGCGCCGAAACATTTCGACCGCTGCGCCATTTCGTTTTCCCTTTATCCGCCACAGGCGGCGGTCAAACTCAAAGCTACCAAACTGAGCCACATCTCGTCATTATGTTTTGGTTTTTGTCAGCCATATAATTATATATATTAACCGCTTAAAAGTCAAGGGTTTTATTAAAGCTTTATATAATATAATTTATCTTGATATAAGAATATGGTTGTGTTATAATTTATCTGTATGAGAATATCTAAAATGGGGGGCTTTTATGTGGTTAGCGTAATTATTCCAACCTATAAAAGAGATACTGAGCTTAAAAGAGCCTTGCTATCTATTGCAAATCAAACCTATAAGGATATTGAAACTATTGTTATTGATGATAATGCTGAGGCTGATTTTAATTCCAGGGTTGAAAAAAGGGTTGAAGAGGTTAAAAAGGAATGCCCCGATTTTAATTTAAAGCTTATTGTAAATTCCAAAAACCAAGGCTCAGCCAAAACCCGAAATATCGGGATTGAGGCGGCAAAAGGGGATTATATCTCCTTTTTGGATGATGATGATATTTATTTGCCCGAGAAGATTGAAAAGCAACTTAAAAATCTTATCGAAACCAACAGTGATTTTTCGGTTACTGATTTGGCGCTTTACAGTGAGGATGGCAAGTTAATCGAGATAAGAGACCGCCGCTACATAAAACAAACCGATAAAAATTCCCTTATAAAATATCATCTTATGCACCATATAACAGGGACAGACAGTTTGATGTTTAAAACCGAGTATTTAAGAAAAATCGGTGGTTTTGATGAGATTGATATCGGGGATGAATATTACCTTGTTTTCAAGGCAATAAATGAGGGCGGAGCCTTAAGTTATCTTAATACATGCGATATCAAGGCCTTTGTTCATAAAAGCGGCGGACTTTCAACTTCAAGCCAAAGAATTGAGGGCGAAAGGGAGCTTTATAGATTTAAAAAGCAGTATTTTTCTTTTTTAAAGCGTAAGGACCGCCGATATATTAAAATGCGTCATCACGCTGTTGTGGCCCTTGCTTTGTTTAAAAATAAAAAATACGTTCCGTTTTTTAAAGAGGCGGTTTTAGCTATACTTTCATCACCGGTTGGCTGTGTTTCTATTTTAAAAAACAGGATTTAAGGAAAAGATATGAAGATTTTATTTCTTTCGGGTTATTTCGAAAAGCCTTATGAGGCCGAAATAATAGACAAAACTAAAACCTATGTTGAATATGCTGCAAACGCTTTTGAGGAAAAGCTTATAAACGGCTTTAAAAATAACGGGCAGGAAATTTCGGTTTTTTCAGCACCCTTTATCGGCGCATTCCCAACTGCATATAAAGATATTTATTTTGGCGGTTTCAAGGGTGAAAAATCAAAAGAGGTTAACTATGTTAAATTCCTCAATATTTGGGGCATTAGGAATATTTCGAGAGCTGCCGCTTTAAAAAGAGCGCTTAAGAAATATATAAAAGAAAATAAAAACGAAGAAATTTTAGTTCTTGTTTATTCTCCCCATACTCCGTTTTTAGAGGCGGCGGATTTTGTAAAGTCCAGATGCTATAAGGCTAAGATTTGCCTTGTTGTGCCAGACCTTCCGCAGTATATGAATCTTGCAACCGAAAAAAGAGCGGTTTATGATTTCTTTAAGAAATTTGATATTAAAAAGTTTTATAGGCTATCTGAAAATATTGATTTTTTTGTTTTGTTAACCGAACAAATGAAGGATATTTTAAAGGTTGGCAACCGTCCTTATGCTGTTGTTGAGGGCATTTGCGATGATTTAAAAGAGGATAAGCAAGAGAAAACTCAAATCAAAACAATTGCATATACAGGAAAGCTCAACGAGGTTTTCGGCGTTAAAAATCTTGTTGAAAGCTTTATGAAAATTAAAAACGATAATTTAAGACTTATAATCGCAGGAAGCGGTGAGCTTTCAGCTTGGGTTGAGGAAAAGGCAATAGAGGATGGCCGTATTATTTTCAAAGGTCAAATTCCTATGAGCGAGGCTAAAAAAATTATCGCTGAGTGCGATATTTGCGTAAATCCAAGAGAAAACAACAGCGAGTATACTAAATACTCCTTCCCCTCAAAGCTTATTGATTATTTAAGTCAGGGCAAAAAGACCGTAGCATTCAAGCTTGACGGTATGCCCGAAATTTATAAAGAGTTCATTTTTTCGGCCGAGCGGGGAATTGATAATGCCATAAATGAAGCATTAAATTCTCCTAACAAGACTGAAAAATTCAGAGAATATGCAAACAAAAATCTTAGAAAGGAAGCAGTTGCCGACCGTATTTTAAATATGGTTGAAAAATAGTATGGCTCATATTACATT
>CAJGDQ010000113.1 GCA_904502215.1 Clostridiaceae bacterium | reverse complement strand
TTTCAATTTTCAAGGATTGCGGATGTGATTTAAAAATTTCAGATGGAAGGCTTAAAATTTCGGCCGATAATGGACTTTGGAGAGTGCATAAGATAAGAAGTCAGGTTCACCCGGGTTTCCCAACCGATGCAGGCCCTATTGTGATTTCGATGCTCTCTTTAGCTAAAGGCACTTCGGTTTTTGCCGAAACCATTTTTGAAAATAGATTTCGTTATGTTGATGAATTGAAACGCCTTGGCGCTAAGATAAAAACCGAGGGTAGAATTGCAATTATCGAGGGAACTGATAGTCTTTCGGGCGCATATACTAAGGCTACTGACCTTAGAGGTGGTGCGGCATTGGTTATAGCAGGTCTTGCCGCCAATAGTCCTACTGTTATTGATGAAATTCATCATATTGAGCGAGGATATGATGATATTGTTGGAACACTTAAAAAATTAAATGCTGATATAGAATATAAATAAAGGAATGATAATTTGAAACAGGCTGAGCCCAGAGATGAGTTCATCCGAAAAAGGATGGAACGGCAAAAGAAAATCAGAAAGCGAAGGCTTATTATAACCTTTATATTTTTGATTTGTTTAGCTATTTGCGTTGGAATAATTTTATCCCTAACGGTTTTCTTCCCGATTGAAAAGGTTATAGTTTCGGGCAGTAAGGTTTATAGCTCGGAGCAAGTAATCAAAAAATCGGGAATAGAGATAGGGGACAACCTTTTTGTTGTTTCCGAATCGGCGGTGGAAGATAGACTAAAAGCAAAACTGCCTTATATTGAGAATATTGATTTCAAGAGGGAATTTCCCTCAACCCTTAAAATTAAGGTTAAAGATGCCTCAGAATATGCTTGTTATTTTATTGATAATGAGTATTATACCGTAAGCCGAGAAAATTGGGTTTTGGCGAAGAGTGAAATCCCACCTGAAAATATATTTGTTGTAACAGGCTCTAAGGCGCTGTGTAATGTTGGAAGTCAGGTTAAATTTTCGGATGAGGAAACCAAGCTTTTGATGGAAGAACTAATAGCTTCTTTATCAAACGAAAAAATTGATATAAATTCGGTTGATTTGTCGAATAAAATTGAGATAACCCTGCGGGTTAATTCAAGATTTACGGTTAATCTCGGAACAACAAATAACATAACCGAGAAAATTAAGCACCTGAGGGCGATGATAAATAACATTTCGAATGAAAAACGGGGTAAAATTAACCTTAGTATGTGGTCCGAAAGTAACCCAAAAGGCACTTTTACAGAGGAAATTGAGCAAAATTAAAAAAATATTACAATTTTGTAATAAAAACTATTGAAATTTAAAAAAATATGTGTTAATATCATTATATATGTTATTAAATAGCGAAATTTTTACATAAATCGGAGGAATTTTAAAATGGCATTCGAAGTATTAGAAGATGCAAATGTAGTTCAAATTAAAGTTGTTGGCGTTGGCGGCGGCGGCGGTAACGCTATCAACCGCATGGTTGATGCAGGCGTTCGTGGCGTTGAGTTTGTTGCTGTTAACACCGATAAAGCAGCTCTTATTAAATCTAAAGCAACTCAAAAAATTCAAATTGGCGATAAAACAACAGCAGGTATGGGCGCAGGCGGTAACCCTGATAACGGCCGTGCAGCTGCTGAGGAATCTAAGGATGAAATCGCTGCAGCTATCCGTGATGCTGATATGATTTTCATCACCGCTGGTATGGGTGGCGGAACAGGAACAGGTGCTGCTCCCGTTGTTGCTGCTATTGCTCGAGAGCTTGGTATTCTTACTGTTGGTATCGTAACTAAGCCCTTCGCTTTCGAAGGTAAAAAGCGTATGACTCAGGCTGAAGCCGGCATTGCTGCTCTTAGAGAGCATGTTGATAGCTTGGTTGTTATTCCTAATGAGCGTCTTAAGTTCGTTTCCGAGCAGAAGATTACCTTCAAAAATGCTTTCGATATCGCTGATGATGTTCTTCGTCAGGGCGTTCAGAGCATTTCTGAGCTCATTAATGTTACCGCTCTTGTTAACCTTGACTTTGCTGACGTTAAGTCTATTATGGCAAATGCAGGTTATGCTCATATGGGTGTTGGCGTTGCTACCGGTCGTGATAAAGCTGAACAGGCTGCTCGTGCTGCTATCAACAGCCCCCTCATCGAAACCTCTATGGATAATGCTCGTGGCGTAATCATCAGCATTACAGGTTCTGAGGATATCGGTCTTGAAGAGGTTGAGCTTGCTTCTTCTATCATTTCCGATATGGCTCATACTGATGCAACCATCATTTGGGGTGCTCAGCTTGATGATACTATCGAGGATACCATCCGTGTAACTGTTATCGCAACAGGTCTTGGTGATGAGAAGAATGACAACGATTTGGCTTCTTTCTTCGGCGCTGCTGCTGATGAAGATGAAACCTATGGCGATGTTATGAGCTTCTTCAAGAAGGACTAATTGAAAATTTTTAAAGCGGTGCTTAAAGCACCGCTTTTTTCATATAAAATGCTTGACAAAGGGTATTTTGAGTGTTAGAATAACAACATAATATAAACCTGTGATTAAGAGTAGTAGCTTTGCTATAGGTGTTTAGAGAGCAGTTGTTGGTGGGAATACTGTGGCTAAGGCAAACGTGAATGGACTTATGAGGGCAGCCGAAAGCGCATTAGCGTTAGTAGTAGCTGACGGGGAACCGCTTCCGTTATCAGTGCGGCAAACATATTGCGTGTTTGAAAGAGAGGTCAAAATTTTAGATTTTGGCAACTTGGGTGGTATCGCAGGATTATATCTTGTCCCAATGGGGCAAGATTTTTTTATGCAGTTTAGGAGGAAAATATTATGATTTTCAATAATGTTGATTTTGATACCTATTATAGCAACTATCCTGATAAGGATGGCTATTTCGGTAAGTATGGCGGAGTTTATATTGATGAAAAGCTCAAAAACGCTATGGCTGAGATAACCGAGGCATATTTTTCTATTTGCCAGTCAAGAAAGTTTATTGCCGAGCTTAGAAGAATCAGAAAAGAGTTTCAGGGAAGACCAACTCCTGTAACCCATTTAGAAAGACTTTCGGATGCTTTAGGCGGTAAGGTTCAGCTTTATGCAAAGCGTGAGGATTTAAATCATTCGGGCGCTCATAAGCTTAATCACTGTATGGGTGAGGCCTTGCTCGCAAAATATATGGGCAAGAAAAAGGTTATCGCTGAAACAGGTGCAGGACAGCACGGTGTAGCGTTAGCTACTGCTGCTGCTTATTTTGGTCTTGAATGCGATATCTATATGGGCTCGGTTGATATTAAGAAACAGGCTCCTAATGTTGCTCGTATGAAGATTTTAGGTGCAAATGTAATAGAAGTTACCCATGGCCTTAAAACCCTTAAGGAAGCTGTTGACGCCGCTTTTGATGCATATAGCAAGGAGTATAAGGATTCTATCTATTGTATCGGCTCGGTGCTTGGTCCTCATCCGTTTCCGATGATGGTTCGTGATTTCCAGAGTGTTGTTGGAATTGAGGCAAGAGAGCAGTTTGTTGATATGACAGGACATTTGCCAACCTCTATTGTTGCTTGTGTCGGTGGCGGCTCAAATGCGGCAGGTCTTTTTGCAGGCTTTTTAAATGACCCTGTTGATATATATGGTGTTGAGCCTTTGGGCAGAGGCCCAAAGCTTGGCGACCACGCCGCAAGCCTTAAATATGGCACTGAGGGTATTATGCATGGATTTAACAGCATAATGCTTAAGGATGAAAACGGAGAGCCTGCGCCCGTTTATTCGGTTGCAAGCGGTCTTGATTATCCTTCCAGCGGCCCTGAACACGCATTCTTGCAGGAAATCGGTAGAGTTAAGTATGATGTTATCGATGATGAAGAAACCATTGATGCATTCTTTAAATTAGCTCGCCTTGAGGGTATTATCCCCGCTATTGAGAGCTCCCACGCCGTTGCATATGGTATGAAGCTTGCAAAAACTATGGACCACGGCTCAATTCTTATCAACCTTTCGGGCAGAGGCGATAAGGATATGGATTACATAATAGAAAATTACGGAATTAGATAAATTTATGCTTGACATTGTTTGCGACTTAAGGTATAATGCATAAGTCGCAAATATTTGCTGCTATGGCTCAGATGGTAGAGCGCATCCTTG
>CAJGDQ010000112.1 GCA_904502215.1 Clostridiaceae bacterium | reverse complement strand
GTGGGGTGGGTTTTGGTTTGGCGCAAAGCCAATAAAATTGCTTCACGCTGTCGAGAATAATTTTTCATAGAACCACCTAAATCAGTAATGATTACTATTTTATTATACATGATATTTTTCATTTGTCAAGTGGTTTTTTTTAAAATATTGACTTTTTTTTAACAAGAGGGTATTATGTTTATATAATTAAGATATATAGAAGAGGTATAGTATGAAAAGCGGGTTAATTTCTAATTCAGTTATTAAAAGACTTCCGCGTTATTACAGATTTTTAGGTGAGCTCAAAGCTTCGGGGATGACCAGGATTTCCTCAAGAGAATTATCTGAAAGAATGGGGCTTACTGCAAGCCAAATAAGGCAAGACCTTAACTGCTTCGGCGGTTTTGGTCAACAGGGATATGGATATAATATTGAAATGCTTCAATCGGAAATTGCCAAAATTTTAGGTCTTGACAAGCCTAAGAATACTATCCTTATAGGCATGGGCAACTTAGGAAAAGCAGTAACTCAGCATATGAATTTTGAAAACAAGGGATTCAGACTTATCGGTCTATTTGATAGCAAGGAATCCTTAGTTGGTCAGGTTGTTAGAAATCTTCCGATTAGGAACACCTCAACCTTAGATGAATTTTGCCGAGAAAATCTTCCTGATACTGCAATTCTTTGCATCCCAAAGGAAGCGGCAGGAAATATTGCGGGTCAGCTTATAAAGCTTGGAATTAAAGCATTCTGGAATTTCAGCCATTATGATATTGCGATGGAGCATCCGGGTATTCAGGTTGAGAATATGCATTTCGGGGACAGCTTAATGACCCTTTCTTATAGAATAAATAACGCCGAAGATTAACTTCGGCGTTTTAGTTTATAATTATTTAATATATGCTGCGAAAACACTTCTTAATGCAAAAAGCAATAAGGATAGGAAAGAGAAGGTTGCACCAACTATCAAGAAGGGCAAATAAAAATTTCCGCCTATTAGAGTTATAACGGCGATAACAATGCAACAAAGGGCGATTTTTTTAATATGCTCTAGACTGCTTTTTGAAAAAAGATTATCCTCTAAAGCGTTTTTAAGAAGCTTTCTTAGCTTCCAAAGCAATGTTGCCGCAAAGGGACCACAGGGGTAACAGGTAACCATAACGGTTGTTGCAAGAGTTGAGGAACGTCCCATAATATCGGCATACCAGGTTACCAAAAAAGGAAGGGTTACGGTGAACAAAAATAAAATCACCAAAAATATATTAGTTAAAATGATAGAGGCTTTTATATATTTGTTATCCATACTAAAACTCCTTGATATATTTCATATCAATTATACTATAGATTTTTTCTTTTGTAAATAATTTAGGAGAGATTTTTTTATGCTTGATTATCTCTTTAAAAGGCCTATGCTATTAGGTGGAATTATAACTGTTGTTTCGGCGTTTGCATTAATTTATTCAAGAACATCGGCTTTTTTGATAGGAATTTCTATTGCTCTTGCAATAGGCTTTTTAATTATAAAGAAATCAGAAAAGCTTATAGCAGCGGTTTTGGTTTTTATGGTTTTTATTTCTATGTTTATTGGCAGTTTAAAGGCTGAGAGGCTAATGAATACCAATATAAAAGAAGAAAACTGTTTATTTGCGGTTTGCGATATCACAGTCGAGAATGAGGATTATAGTTTTGCTGAGGTTGAGGTTATAAAGAGCGAAAGACTTGAAAAAGGAACTAAGCTTTCGGTTATATATGATTACCGTGGGCTTTCGATGGGAGATATTATAGAGGCCGATATAATAGCCGCACCCCTTGAACAAAATTCTTATAGAAATATTTATTATAGTAAGGGGATTTTTCTATCAGCTAGTTTGGAAGAGGTTATCAAAACGGGTGAAAGAGATTTTATCTTAAGTTTTGTTGGAAGGACGAGAAAGTATATTGAAAATTCCTTTTTTCGTAATATGGGATATGATGAAGCGGCAACCTTTTCTGCCTTGATTTTTGGCGAGAAAGACTTCTTTACAAATGAATTTAATGATAATATCAAACGTGCGGGAGTTAGTCACGTAATGGTAGTTTCGGGTATGCACCTGGCGATTTTTGTTTCTTTTTTCTTAAAGTTAACAAAAGGTCTCTTTTATAACAGGTATATAAGAGCGATTACTATGATTTTAACTGTAATTTTTATGATAGCTCTTTGCGGTTTTTCACTTTCAATGCTAAGGGCAGGGGTTACATATATTTTAATAGCCTTATCTTTATGCTTGAAAAGGGAAAGCACTTCTGAAAATACATTGTCGGCGGCGGTTATGATAATTTTAGCCATTTCTCCATTTGCGATATTAAATATAGGCTTTCAGCTATCAGTGCTTGCAACCTTTGGAATATTGGTTATAGCAGTTCCTATAATAAACTCGCTAAAAGAAATTTTTGAAAATAAGATTATAATGGGGTTGGCAGCTTGCGCTATAACCTCTATTTCGGCAATGATTACCTGCCTTCCTGTTTTAATCTATGCCTTTTCTTCGGTTTCTTTGGTTGGAGTTATCACAAATTTGCTTGTTTCATCGGCGGTAACAATAGCTTTAAGCCTTGGAATTATAGGTCTTATGGTAGGTTTGGTTTCTCCCGTTATTTCGGGTGGCGTTTTATACATAGCGTCTTTTGTTATAAAGTATATAAATATGTGTATAAACAAGATGGGTTCGTTACCTTTTGCTATGATAGAGGTGCCAAGATGGAGCGCTTTAATTGCGGTTGCAATTATTTTAGGTGTGTTTTGGTTTATGCTCTCTTGTAAAGTTCGGAATAATATGTTAAAATTAAAGATAAGAGAAGAAAAAATTATAAGGGAAGGCGGAAGGACTTTAAAATGGCGATAGTATTCGAAGAAGCGCTTAAAAAGGATTTGGCTTCAAAAGAGCTCTCAAATGTTTATATCCTCTTTGGAACAGACGGATATCTTAAAAAGACATACGCTGAAAAAATAGGCCGTTTAATAGCCGAGCCTGATGATGTTTTTAATTACTGCAAATTCTCATCAAACTCCGATTTGCAGGAGGTTTATGATGCTGTTATGCAGTTTCCCTTTGCAAGTGATAGAAAATTTGTTTTACTTGATGATTTTGATTTTGAGCATTGTTCAAAAAATGAGCTTGATAAGCTTAATAGTTTGCTGTCCGATACTCCGGATACAGCCGTTTTGGTTTTAAGATTTGATAATATTGAAATAGATGCCAAGAAAAACGCTAAATTTAAGGGCATTGTGGCATCGGCAGAGAAATCGGGAGGAAAGGCTGTTTGTCTTGACCATAGAACAGTTCCCGAGCTTATTAAAATGCTTTCAAACGGCGCTGCTAAAAGAGGTCTTAAGATGGATTCCTCGGTTGCAAAATATTTGGTTGAAACAGCCGGCGAGGATATAAATCTTTTGAGTAATGAGCTTATAAAACTTTGTTCTTATCAAAAGGAAGGTATTATAACAAAAGAAACGGTTGATTTGGTTTGCTCAAAAACTGTTGAGGCTTCGGTATATAACCTTTCAAAGCTTATTTTGGCCTCAAAATCAACCGAGGCATTATCCCTTTTGGATGAGCTTTTGTTTATGAGGATAGAGCCTATGAGTATTTTTTATAATATCTCATCGGTTTATGTTGATATGTTTAGAATGTATGCTGCCAGAAACGAGGGAATTAAAATTCCCGATGTAGCTCAAAAATTCTCCTATGGAAATAGAAAATTCCTTCTCGAAAATGCCGAAAGAAATCTTCGCAATTTCGATTTCAAAAGACTTTCTTTGAGTCTTAATGAAATTATAAAGGCGGATAGTCTTTTAAAATCCTTTAGAGCCGATGAGAGAACCGTTTTGGAACAGCTTATAGTTCGCCTTATTTATATTATTGAAAAGGGTGAGTTGGTTGATAAAGCTTGAATGCCCTGTTATTGTTGAGGGTAAATATGATAAGATAACCCTTGAAAATGTGATAGATGCGCTTATTATTCCAACAAATGGTTTTTCGGTTTTTAAGGATAGTCAGAAGCGTGATTTAATAAGGCTTTTAGCAAAGGAAAAGGGCGTTATTGTTATGACCGATAGCGATAATGCGGGAAACTTAATTCGTGCTTATATCAAAAAAATCGTTGGCGATAGCAAGATAATAAATGTTTATGTGCCGTCTTTAAAGGGCAAG
>CAJGDQ010000111.1 GCA_904502215.1 Clostridiaceae bacterium | reverse complement strand
GTTTATTTTTGTTTTTTTAACTTTTTCGGCATAAATCACCAAATCGTTTTCCGAAATATATTGGCCGTTTATTTGAATTCTTTCCCTGAAATCTATAATAAAAGGTGAAATAAATAGCCCTGTTTTATAGCCCGCATTTTTAAAGATACAACTCAGCATCGCCGAAACCGAGCCCTTGCCGTTTGTTCCGGCAATATGAATTGCCTTTAAATCTCTTTCAGGGTTGCCAAGCTTAGATAAAACCATTTTTATTCTTTCAAGGCTTGCTTCCATTCCAAAATTTCCGAGGGAATGGATATATTGGAGCGTTTCGTTGTAGTTCATATTTACTCCTTAAAATTACTTAAAAAGGCTGCACTAAGGCAGCCTTTTTATTATTTACTTTCTATTTCAGCAATGCTTTCTTCAATCATTTTGATTTTATCTAAAGCTTTGCTAAGACCTTCTTTTTGCTGTTCAACAAGAGCGGCGGGAGCTTTTGCCATAAAGCCGGGGTTATTAAGCTTCTTTTCAAAAAATTCCTTATCAACCTCAGCCTTTTTAAGCTCTTTCTTAAGTCTTTCAAGCTCGGCGGTGAAATCAACAAGCTCGCTCATAGGCATAAATACTGTTGCATTATCGGTTATAACTCTAACCGCACCCTCGCTATCAAAACTATCGCCAACCAAAACCTCAGAAGCATATGCCAAACGGCAAATATAAGCAACACCCTTTAAGAAGGTATCTTTATCGGCCGAAGCAATGCAAACTGTTGCCTTTTTAGAAGGCGGAACATTCATTTCGGCTCTGCGGTTTCTGATAGCCTTAATAACCGCCATAATTTTTTCGAAATCAGCCTCATCGGAAACAAATTCAAGGTCGTTTCTAAATTTAGGCCATTCGGTTATCATAAGAGCCTCGCCCGAATGAGGAAGCGACTGCCAAATTTCCTCGGTTATAAATGGCATAAAGGGGTGAAGCAATGCTAAAGTATTAGTAAATACATATAATAATACACTTCTTGCGGTATCCTTAGCCTTCATATCCTCGCCATTAAGACGGGATTTGCAAATCTCGATATACCAATCGCAAAATACATCCCAAATAAAATCATAAAGCTTTTGAACTGCAAGACCTAGCTCATATTTATCAAGGTTTTCGGTAACATCCTTAACTAAAGAATTATACTTAGAAAGAATCCACTTATCCTCTAAAGCAAGGGATGAAATATCAAGTTCGATTTCGTTATCGTTTTCAAGATTCATCAAAATAAATCTTGCGGCATTCCAAATCTTATTTGCAAAGTTGCGGCTTGCCTCAACACGCTCTGGGATATAACGCATATCGTTTCCGGGGCTGTTACCCGTAGCGAGCGAAAATCTTAAAGCATCAGCGCCATATTCATCAATTATCTCAAGCGGGTCAACGCCGTTGCCCAAAGATTTGGACATTTTCCTACCCTGAGAATCACGAACAAGACCATGGATAAGAACGGTATCAAAAGGAACTTCACCTGTTTGCTCAATTCCCGAGAACATCATTCTCATTACCCAGAAAGGAATTATATCATAGCCTGTAACTAAGGTGTTTGTTGGGTAATAATGCTTAAGGTCATCGGTTTCATCAGGCCAACCCAAAGTTGAGAAGGGCCAAAGGGCAGATGAGAACCAAGTATCAAGAGTATCGGGGTCTTGCTCAATGTTTTTACTACCACAATGAGCGCAAGCCTTAACATCCTCTTTAGAAACGGTTATCTCGCCGCAATCGGCGCAATACCAAGCAGGTATTCTATGACCCCACCAAAGCTGACGGGAAATGCACCAATCCTTGATATTTTCAAGCCAATGGAAATAAACCTTTTCGAAACGGCTTGGCACAAACTTAGTTTCGCCATTCTTAACGGCATCAATAGCAGGAGTTGCCAACGGCTTCATTTTAACAAACCATTGTTTAGAAACTCTCGGCTCAACGGTTGATGAACAACGATAGCAGGTTCCAACATTATGAGTATAATCCTCAACCTTAACAAGAGCGCCTTCGGCCTCTAAATCGGCAACGATAGCCTTTCTTGCTTCATATCTATCCATACCCGCATATTTAGGATAATCCTCAACAATCTTAGCGTCATCAGTTAAAACATTGATAACAGGAAGATTATGGCGAAGGCCTACCTCAAAGTCATTGGGGTCGTGAGCAGGGGTAATCTTAACAACGCCTGTTCCGAAATCGGTTTCAACATAATCATCGGCAACAACGGGGATTTCACGATGAACAAGAGGCAAAATAAGGGTTTTGCCAACCATATCCTTATATCTTTCGTCATCGGGGTTAACTGCAACGGCAGTATCACCAAGCAAGGTTTCGGGACGGGTTGTTGCAAGCTCTAAATAACCGCTTCCATCCTTAAAGGGATAACGGAGATGCCAGAAATGGCCTGCCTGCTCCTCATATTCAACCTCAGCATCCGAAATAGAGGTTTTGCAATGAGGACACCAGTTGATAATTCTCTCGCCTCTATAAATTAATCCCTTCTCATAAAGGCGAACAAAAACTTCCTTTACAGCCTTGTTGCAACCCTCATCAAGAGTGAAGCGTTCTCTATCCCAGTCGCAAGAAGAACCGAGTTTTTTAAGCTGTTCTATAATTCTTCCGCCATATTGCTTTTTCCAATCCCAAGCACGCTCTAAAAAGCCCTCTCTTCCGATATCGGCTTTACTTATTCCCTCTTCACGCATTTTTTCAACAATCTTAGCCTCGGTTGCAATAGATGCGTGGTCGGTGCCGGGGAGCCACAAAGTATCAAACCCTTGCATTCTTTTAAAACGAATGAGGATATCCTGTAAAGTGTTATCGAGAGCGTGGCCCATATGAAGCTGACCGGTTATATTTGGAGGCGGAATTACTATGGTAAATGTTTCCTTATCCATTTCGCACTTGGCGTGGAAATATTTTCCATCAATCCAAGATTTATAAATGCGGTCCTCAACATCTTTTGGGTCATACTGTTTGGCTAATTCTTTTGCCATTTTTTTCATTCCTTTGGAAATAAATTCATTTAATATTTTAAAATAAAATACACATTATATAACTGTCGGCATTAAGAAGGCGTTTGCGAGCCGACTTATAAGGCTGTCTTGCAGTTTAAAGAAAAAAGCGTATAGAGTCATTTTTAATGTCCGATATAATGCTTTTGTCTTTAGCAAGACAGTCTTTTTCAATTATACATAGTAATAACTTTAAGTCAAGTTATATTTCGAGTTTTGTTTGCTCAGCACCCTCACCCGAAGGCTTCTTACTTCCTGCAGCCGGAAGATTGCGGGCTCTATAACGGTGGTCGCCCTCCATATTACCCTTTTCATATAAAGAAACCTCGGTAACCCTTTGACCCTTCTTCTGAGTCATAACAGCTATACCGCCGTTTTCTTTAGACGCTTTTGAGGGTATTTGAGCGGTGTTAATTATAAGCATTCTTCCATTTGAAGATTTAAGAAGTATTTCCCTATCCTCTTTTATATGGAAAATGCTATGCAAAGCATACTTCTCAGAGTATGCCTTGATAAGCTTTTTGCGCTGAGTTTTGGTTTCGTAAGAACTAAGCGGAACCTTTGAAACCCTGCCGTTTTCGAAAACGAAAACCATATAACCCGAGTAATCAGTAGTTTCGGCCATATAAACAGCATTCTCAGCCTCATCGAAGGATAATTTTGAGGGGATATAATCACCCATAATGCTAGCCTTTGAATCGGCAAAATCAACCGTTCTTGCCTTATAAACCTGACACTTGTTTGAAAAGAACAAAAGCTCGGTTGCGTTGTTAGATTCGATAACCTGAGTTATCTCATCCCCCTCTTTAAGCTTTTGTTCCCCGCTCATTCTAAGCGACAATGGGGTGATTTTCTTGAAATAACCATCCTTAGTAAAGAAAAGGGTTACAGGAGAGGTATCCTTTAACTCCTCTTCGCTGATTTCATCCTCGGCTGAAGCCGCAATAATCTTGGTTTTGCGGTCTTTACCGTATTTTGAAATAACGCTTTCAAGCTCTTTAATAATAATCTTAAGCACTCGGGTTTTAGACTTAAGAACTGCCTCCATATCCTCAATCTCGGCAATCAACTGCTCAATCTCAGCGGTGCGCTTTAAGATATATTCACGGTTTAAATGGCGGAGCTTAATTTCAGCAACATGGTCTGCCTGAATTTTATCAATTCCAAAG
>CAJGDQ010000110.1 GCA_904502215.1 Clostridiaceae bacterium | reverse complement strand
TCTTTGCTATATTGGAATGCTCATTTTCGGTATGCCAAACGCCCTGGTTATATCTGTGCTTATTTGTGTTACTTCTTTGGTGCCCATTGTCGGCGCAACCGTTGGTGTTATAATCGGTTTCTTGCTTATAGTTATTTCAAATCCGATAAAGGCTTTGTTCTTCGTTTTGTTTGTTCTTATTCTCCAACAGATAGAAGGCAATCTTATATATCCAAAGGTTGTGGGCAAAGCTGTGGGACTTCCCGGTGTTATCGTTGTTAGTGCGGTTTTAATTGGTGGAAATATCGGCGGAGTTTTAGGTGCACTTCTCGGAGTTCCAACAAGTGCAGTTATTTTTATCCTATTAAAAGAAGCAATCGCAATAAAACAAAAGAAAAAAATCGAGAGTTAACCTCTCGATTTTTTATATTATTATAAGCTCTTTTGGGCTTTTGGTTAAATTTTCGCAACCGTCTTCATTTATCAGCACCATATCCTCAATTCTAACGCCGAACTCATTTTCAAGATAAATTCCCGGCTCAACCGTCATTATCATACCACTTTCAAGCAGAGTTTCGTCCCTCGTATTTAAAGCGGGACTTTCGTGGATATCAAGACCTAAGCTATGTCCAAGTCCATGACCAAAGCAGTTCTCAAATCCGGCTTTATCTATTATATCCCTTGCGATTTTATCTATATCACAGCACTTAACATTTGGTTTTATTGCTTTTAAGGACTCCTCTTGTGCTTTAAGCACAGTTCCATATACTTCTCTTTGCTTTTCAGTAACCGAACCCACCGCAATAGTTCTTGTCATATCACTGCGATATCCATTAACAACCGCTCCGAAATCCATTGTTATAAAATCGCCTTTTTTGATTTTTCTGTCAGTTGGCGTTCCATGAGGCAAGGATGAGTTTTCGCCCGAAACAACTATGAAATCGAAAGCCACCCCTTCGCTTCCCATTTTTCTCATATAAAATTCCATCTCAAGAGCAATTTCTCTCTCGCTCATTTGAGGCTTTATAAAGTTTATTATATGCTCAAAGGTTTTATCAGTAAGCCTTTGAGCTTCTTTTATATTCGAAATTTCCTTCTCGGTTTTTATACTTCTAAGCTTTCTTATATTCTCAGAAAGTGAATTATTTTCAGCTATTTCATAATCCGATAATTCCTTCTTATAACTAATAAACTTAGCGAAACTCAAACTTTCATTTTCGAGATGAATCCTTTTGATTTTATTATCATTAAGAATTTTCTTTATTTGTTCAAATCCGTTTTTAAGCAAAACAACCTCAAAGCCGTTAACCTTCTTTTTTGCCTTTTCGAAATATCTGAAATCAATCAAGAAAAATGCCTTTTCATTTGTTGCAACAACTATTCCCGCCGATGAAGAAAAACCGCTCAAATAAAGACGATTTTTATCATCGGTTATGATTGCTGCCTCAAAAGGATTTAATATTTTTTGCAAGTTTTCTATCATTTTTTAACCTCTTCCCCGCTCCATAAAAGCATAATTACAGGCAGATTTATAATAAGCATTATTCCATTAAAAAGGGATGCGGTCTCCCAAGCAAAAGCCGAGCTTGAAATCGCTCCGAAAATACAGGTTATAGGGTAAAGAATTTTAAAAACCGCAACCCCTTTTTTGCCAAAAATAAAATCACAGCAAACATTGCCATAAAAGCCCCAACCTATAACACTGGAAATGGCAAAAACCGCCATCATAAAACCTAATAAATAACCGGAAGTTTTACCATAAGCGCCGCTAATTGCCCTTACAACAAGCTCACTCGAAGCAGTTTTTCCATACTCTATATTAACTCCACTGCAAAGAATTGTCAATGCGGTAATGGAGCAAATAACAATAGTATCAATAAAGACTTCAACTATGCCGAAAAGACCTTGAGTTTCGCTATTAGCATCAAAGGCGGCCGAATGAGCAATCGCCGAAGTTCCAAGCCCTGCCTCATTTGAGAAAATCCCCCTTGAAGCTCCCGTGAACATAGCAATAAAAACCGAGCCCACTGTTCCGCCCGTTACCGCCCTTGGCGAAAAGGCACCTTTGAAAATCATCATAAAAGACTCGGGTAAAAGGTTGGCGTTTTTAATTATAACCCCAAGACAAAGTGCGGTATAAACTGCCGACATAATAGGCACAACCCTTTCGGTAACAAGCCCTATTCTTCGGTTTCCGCCCCAAATAACAAGAGCCGTTATTAGCGCAAACAAAAAGCCTATCAGAAATTTTAGATTTTTTCCACCTTCAACAGTGCTAACCGAGGCATTAACCTGAGTTAAGTTTCCGCTGAAAAAGGTTGCAGGGATTAGCGCTGCAGCAAATAAAAACGCAAGAAATGAAAACTTTTTAGATAGTCCGTTTTTTATATAAAACATAGGCCCGCCTATATATTTTCCGTTTTTTCTTTCCCTATGTATAACCGCAAATTTAACCTCGGCAAATTTTATTGCCATTCCTAAGATAGCCGCAATCCACATCCAAAAAATCGCTCCCGCACCCCCTAAGGAAACCGCCCCCGCAACACCTGCTATATTGCCTGTTCCAACCGTTGCAGAAAGTGCTGTGCAAGCCGATTGAAAGGAACTTATCTCGCCCTTACATTCTTTCTTGCACCTAAAAGCTTTAATGCTCAGAGCTATGGATTTTAAAAATTTGGTAAACTGAAAAAACCTGCCCGTAACAGTTATATAAACTCCGCAAAAAATCAAAAGGCTAAATGGCAGCATTCCCGAAATTAAATTTTCCATAAATTTCATTCAACACACCTCTAACCAATATTATTCTTTTTTACAATGATTTTATGTTGACTTTGGGATAACAATTTATTATAATATTATAAATATAATTATATCTACAAAGGAGAAGAGAAAATGGCATATTATTTTAAAGAAATGTCGCATACCTTTAACGAATACCTTTTAGTTCCAGGTTATTCGTCTTCAGAGTGTGTTCCCGCTAATGTTAGTCTTAAAACCCCCCTCGTTAAGTTTAAAAAGGGCGAAGAGCCGGCTATTTCTATGAACATCCCTATGACCTCTGCTATCATGCAGTCGGTTTCGGGAGACCGCTTGGCTGTAGCTCTAGCTCGTGAAGGCGGAGTTTCCTTTATATATGGCTCTCAGTCAATCGAAGACGAGGCTGCTATGGTAGCTCGTGCTAAGTCTTATAAGGCAGGCTTTGTTGTTAGCGATTCTAATGTTACCTCCGAAAGCACCTTAGCTGATATTCTTGAGCTTAAGGCTAAAAACGGCTATTCAACCGTTGCTGTTACTTCGGACGGTAGCTCTAACGGCAAGCTTTTAGGTATTGTAACAAGCAGAGATTACCGCGTTAGCCGTATGTCTACCGATGTTAAGGTTAAAGAGTTTATGACTCCTTTTGAGAAGCTCATCGTTGGCGATGAAACAACAACCTTAAAGCAAGCAAATGATATTATTTGGGATAACAAGCTCAATTCTCTTCCGATTATTGATAAAGACCAAAAACTTAAATATTTCGTTTTCCGCAAGGACTATGATGCTCACAAAGAAAACCCCAACGAGCTTTTGGATAAGGACAAGCGTTATGTTGTAGGTGCAGGTATCAACACCCGTGACTACGAAGAGCGTGTTCCCGCATTAGTAGAGGCTGGTGCAGATGTTCTTTGTATCGACTCTTCCGAGGGCTTTAGCGAATGGCAATCAAGAACCATTGCTTTTATCCGTGAGAAATACGGCGATACTGTTAAGGTTGGTGCCGGCAACGTTGTTGATAGAGATGGCTTCTTATTCTTAGCTGAAGCCGGAGCTGACTTTATTAAGGTTGGCATCGGCGGCGGTTCTATTTGTATCACCCGTGAAACCAAAGGTATTGGTAGAGGTCAGGCAACTGCTCTTATTGAGGTTTGCGAAGCAAGAGATGAATATTTCGAGAAGACCGGCGTTTATATCCCTGTTTGCTCGGATGGCGGTATTGTTCACGACCATCATATAACCCTAGCTCTCGCTATGGGTGCTGACTTTATGATGTTAGGTAGATATTTCGCTCGTTTCGAAGAAAGCCCAACCAATAAAATTGCCATCAACGGCAACTACTATAAAGAGTATTGGGGCGAGGGTTCAAACCGTGCTCGCAACTGGCAGAGATATGACCTCGGCGGCGATAAGAAATTATCCTTCGAGGAGGGCGTTGATTCCTATGTTCCCTATGCCGGAACCCTTAAGGATAACGT
>CAJGDQ010000109.1 GCA_904502215.1 Clostridiaceae bacterium | reverse complement strand
TAATTTTCTAGGTGCTTTAATGCCGGCAGTTACTGCCGACTTTGTAACCTCATTAAAGGTAACCCTGTTTAGAGCATTCATATCCAGGCCTAAAATTTGAGCCAAGTGCCAAGAAATAGCCTCACCCTCTCTATCAGGGTCGGTTGCGAGATAAACTTCATCACATTCGGCAACAGCCTGTTTTAAGGAAGTGATTAGCTCTTTCTTATCCGCCATATTGATATACTGCGGTGCAAAATCGTTTTCTATATCAACACCAAGTTTTGATTTCGGCAAATCACGGATATGACCCTTAGAAGCCATAACCTTATACTCGCTGCCGAGATACTTCTTGATTGGTTTAACCTTTGAAGGAGACTCAACAATTATAAGCTTTGACATAAATAAACCTCCGTTACAACTTTTCATACATTCCACCCGGAATTGCTTTTATAAGCATTTCCATTTCGAGTTCAGTAAGAGCGGAAATAATTGAATCACCATCCATTCCGCATCCCGAAATATCCTCAGGTAGAAATTTTTGCTTATCTAAATAATTATATACTATTTTTGCCTCTTTGGAAAGGGTTTCAGGCAAATTTTTTTCGATTTTTTTATAACTTTTTTCTCTATTATCTAAAATAGGGCCATCAAATGCTTTTTCTATATTGATTTTATCGGGGAAACGAACAATATATTCGCTAAAAATATCCGAAGCATCTAAAACAGGTTTTGCGCCATCTCTAAGCAGAGCATTTGAGCCTTCATATTCTTTTCTGTTCGGTTGACCTGGTATTACAAAAACATCTCTTCCCTGTTCGGCGGCATATCTCGCAGTTATGAGTGCTCCACTTTTAACCGAAGCCTCGATAACAACAGTTCCAAGGCTCAAGGCCGAAACTATTCTATTTCTTATTGGAAAGGTATATTTCGAAGCATCCGCCCTTGGCGGAAACTCACTGATTATAGCGCCGCTATTAGCCACTTCTTTTCTCAAAGGAGCATTTTGAGGAAGATAGTTATTTAAAATACCGCAGCCTAAAACTATAACGGTTTTCCCTTTCGCCTTGATAGCTCCGGCATGAGCATATGTATCTCCGCCGAGAGCACCGCCGCTAACGATACAAAATCCCGATTTTGCAAGGCGAAAACTCAGAGAAAATGCCGCTTTCTTGCCGAAATCTGTGATTTTTCTTGGACCCACAATACTAATACTCGGAAATTCATCAAAATCAGGCATATTTCCCTTAACATAAAGTAGCAAAGGTGCGTCCTCAATAACCGAAAGACAATAGGGATATTTACAGCTTCCGAAAGGTATGATTTCTATATCGTTATTTTTGCAATCCTCAATAATTTCAAGGCTGGCACTTAAATCTTTATCTTTTATTCTAACAAGCTCGCTTTTCTTGAAAAGTTTACTTGATAAAATTTCCTTATAATCGGCATTATAAACATTTTCAGCACTACCGAAGAATTTTAAAATATCTTTTACTCGGTTATTGCCAATATTTAAAACCGACTGAAGCCAAATTAAATACTTCATTATTTCATCATTTCCCACATAGCAATCGATGCCGCAACAGCAGCATTTAGTGATTCGGCATTACCTTTCATTGGAATAGTTATTTTCATATCACTAACCGATTTTGTTTCGTCAGTTATGCCGTTAGCCTCATTGCCGATAATCAAAACCGAGCCATCCGAAAACTTGATATCGCCAAAATTTTGAGCATCAGTATCAACAACGCAAGCATAGGTTTTAAGCCCTAAACCTGCAATTTCTTTCGAGAAATCAGCAAGGGTGAAAACAGGCATTCTCAAAAGAGTTCCCATTGAAGCTCTTAAAGACTTTGGAGAATAAGGGTCGCAGCCATTATCGGATACAATAATTCCGCTAACACCCAATGCCTCAGCAGTTCTGGCAACGGCGCCGAGATTTGATGGGTCTTGGATATTTTCTAAAGCTATGTATCTTCCTTTTTTATCAATCGCATCCTTTTTGAAAACGATTGCCTTTGCGATAGCAATAATTCCTTGAGGAGTTGTTGTATCACTGATTTTCTTAAACAAATTATCGGGAATTTTATAGCAATTCTCACTTTTTTCAGCCAACAAACAAATATCATCATATAGTTTTTCAAAGGCGCTGTTTGATACAACTAGCCCCTCAAAAACTACATCATTCTCATAAGCATCCTTGCAAATTCTAAGGCCTTCAAGAACAAAAGAAGAATTTTCTTTTCTCTTTTTAGCTGAGTTTTGCAATCCGTTTATTAACTTTATAAGTGAATTTTCTTTGCTTTCAATTACCTTAAATTCTTTCATAAACTGCCTCTTTTCTATAAAAAATCAGTCCATAAAAAATGAAAAAGTCGCCCGTGAGCACACGGGCGAGAGATTATTTTTCAAGAGCTTTTTTAGCAGTCTTAACTAAAGAAGCAAAGCCCTTAGCATCGTTAACTGCTAAGTCAGCAAGCATCTTTCTGTTAATCTGAACACCAGCCTTATTAAGACCGTTGATGAATGAAGAATAGTTCATCTCATTCATTTTGCAAGCAGCAGAAATACGGGTAATCCACAAACGGCGGAAATCACGTTTCTTTTGCTTACGGCCAACATAGGCATAGTTGCCGGATTTCATTACGGCTTCTTTCGCGGTTTTAAAAAGCTTAGACTTAGCGCCAAAGTAGCCCTTAGCAAGCTTTAATATCTTTTTTCTTCTTTTGCGTGTTGCTAACGCACCTTTAATACGAGCCATTAAATTCTACCTCCACTTTTCTGTTAATTCTTATTTGTAAGGAATCATTTTCTTTACCTTAGCAACATTTGTTACATCAGCAACAACAGTTTTGCGAAGGTTTCTCTTACGCTTGGTTGTTTTCTTGTTAAGAATGTGAGACTTGTAGGCGTGAGCACGCTTAACCTGACCGGTTTTGGTGAGCTTAAAGCGTTTTTTAGCGCCGGTGTGTGTTTTAATCTTAGGCATTTATAATTCCTCCCTGATTTTTATTAACTAATTTTACTTGCCTGATTTTGGGCTCAAGAACATAATCATATTACGTCCTTCCATTTTAGCAGCCTTTTCAACATTTGATTTCTCTTGGCAGTATTCAGCAAAGCGTTTCATAGTTTCCAAACCGATTTCGGGATGACCGAGTTCACGGCCTCTGAAACGGATAGAAACCTTAACCTTGTTACCATCCTGCAAGAAACGAAGAGCGTGTCTACCCTTGGTTTCGAAATCATGAACGTCAATACTAAGTCCAAGGCGGATTTCCTTAACTTCCATAACCTTTTGGTTTTTCTTGGCTTCCTTTTCCCTCTTAGCTTGCTCGAAACGGAACTTACCGTAATCCATTATCTTGCAAACAGGGGGCTCGGCATTTGGTGAGATACAAACTAAATCCATATCGGCAGCATAAGCTGCTTCCAAAGCCTTTGAAACAGGAATAATTCCAAGCTGAGAACCATCGGCTGAAATTGTTCGAACTTCCTTGAATTTAATATTTTCGTTTATAGCGAGTTCTTTACTGCTAATTTTGACGCACCTCCATAGGCTTAAAATAAAAGCGTGGACGCAAAACGCCCACGCATAAAGATACCGTCAAAAAAAACGAAAACCTTATGGACCCTTTAACTAAACGCTCAGGGTGAGGACGCATAGCGTTCTACTTCATTGTTGAGATAATTATATCACAAAAAACCAATTTGTCAAGCATTTTTTGCTTTTAAATATTCATCAATTGATTTTGCGGCAGTTTTACCGGCTCCCATAGCAAGAATAACGGTAGCAGCACCTGTAACCGCATCGCCACCGGCGTAAACTCCTGTCTTTGTTGTCATAAGATTTTCATCAACAACCAAGCAACCCCACTTATTAGCTTCAATTCCGTTGGTTGTTGTTCTAATTAAAGGATTAGGAGATGTTCCGAGAGCCATTATAACCGATTCTACGGGAAGAATGAAATTCGAACCCTCAATAACCTCAGGGCGTCTTCTACCGCTTTGGTCAGGCTCGCCGAGCTTCATTTCAACACATTCAAGAGCTTTAACATATCCCTTTTCATCTGCAATAACCTTTATAGGATTGCAAAGAAGCTTAAATTCAATTTGCTCTTCCTTTGCGTGATGAATCTCTTCTTTTCTAGCGGGCATTTCCTCTTCGCCTCGGCGATAAATGATATAAACATTATCGGCTCCGAGTCTTTTAGCACTTCTAGCAGCATCCATAGCAACATTTCCGCCGCCAACAACTGCAATATTATTAACCTTTTTAAT
>CAJGDQ010000108.1 GCA_904502215.1 Clostridiaceae bacterium | reverse complement strand
TTGTTGAGGCTGAGGAAGTATCCGAGCCTGAAACCGAGGTAACCGAGGAGTAAAAAGCGGCAAATTTTACGAAAGCAGGTCCCTTTTATGCCGGAAGATAACAACTTCGAAAAAGAAAACCAAATAACAAACTCTTCCTGTGAAGAAATTTCGCAGGAAGAGGAAATTAGCGCAGAAAACGAGGGGGATATTAAAAATCCCCCTGATTTTACTGCGCTTTTTTCAAATATTAAGACAGATGAAAGCTTTTATGAGAAATTATCAATAAAAAAATCGGCAAAGGCGATAGGTCTTGGCTTTTTGCTTATGCAGGGCCTTATTTTAGCTCTTAATACGATAATTTTAACGGCCGATTTTGTTTTAAAGGCTTTAGGTGTTGGCGATATCGGGCTTTTGAGCGACCCGATGATTACCGAAACTCAGCAAATCGTGTTTTCTATCCTATCCTTCACCCTTCCTTTTATTATTTCCTTTAAAATATTTAGTATAAGGATTAGTGATTTAATCAGCTTTGCAAAACCCGAGAAAAGCACCGTTCTACCTTGTTTTCTCTTTGGAATAGGCTTTTGTTCCTTTGCTAATATTGTTTCCTCTATTGCGGGGGGCATATTCAGTAGCTTTGGCATTGAATATAATGTTGATTTCCCCGAAGGTCCTAAAGGAATTTTAGGTTTTATAATTTCGGTTATCGCAACGGTTATCACCCCTGCTTTAGTTGAGGAATTTGCCTGTCGAGGTCTTATTTTAGGACACCTTAAAAAATATGGAGAGGGCTTTGCAATAATAGTTTCAGCAATACTTTTTGGTCTTGTTCATTCGAATTTCGAGCAAATCCCCTTTGCATTTTTAGTTGGTCTTGTTTTAGGCTTTATAACTGTTAAATCGGGCTCAATTTGGCCGGCGGTTATAGTTCATGCCTATAACAATTTTATATCAATTGCTTTTGATTATCTTTTATCCGCTTTTTCAAGCCAAACTCAAAATATTATTTATACCCTTTTCCTGATTATAAATCTTTTGGTTGGAATAATCGGTGTTTTGCTTTTAAAGGATAAAACCGAGGCTTATAGTCTTGCCCCTTCAGATTATAAACTTTTAGAAAAGGAAAAATATAAACTTTTCTTTAAAAATGGTTTGATAGTTATTTTTATTGTTATATGCTTGGCTGAGTCCTTAGCATTTTTTGTGGTTTAATATGGATAAGAAATTTATGATGGAAGCAATTAGTCTTGCCAAAGAGGCGGGCGAGATGGGGGAAGTTCCTGTTGGCGCAGTTATCGTTAAGAATGGCAAGATAATAGCAAGAGGAAAAAACGAGCGTGAGGCAAAGCAAAACGCCTTGTCTCACGCTGAGATAGAAGCAATAAATAACGCTTGCAAAAACACAGGAAGCTGGCGGCTTGAGGACTGCGAAATGTATGTAACTTTGGAACCCTGCCCGATGTGTGCCGGAGCAATTATAAATTCAAGGATAAAAACCCTCATTTTTGGCGCATACGACAGCAAAATGGGGAGCATTGATTCGGTTATAAACCTTTGTGATTTACCATATAACCATAAGGTTGAGGTTTATGGGGGAATTATGGAGGACGAATGCCTTGATTTGCTTAAAAACTTTTTTAGAACTTTAAGAGAATAAGGATTTAATCTCTTTGCTGTTTATTGTTCCGAAAAGGAATAATAAAAGCAAGTAAAAAGGCAAGCATATCAGACAAACAAGGATTATGTAAACCAAGTCCCCGAAATTATTAAAGGAAAGCAAGAAATTAGAAAGCAAACCAAGAGTTATTGATAGCAAAAGCGGAAAAATTATATCTTCGCTTATTTTAAATCTTGCTCCGCTAACCTTTAAAAGCCTTCCAACATTCAAAAAACAGGTTAAGGCGTTGGAGAAATACATAATTCCTATAAATCCCCTCATTCCGAAGAGCGGAAGGATTAGCAAAATCAGAATTATCCTGAGTGTTGAATCGGAAACGGCGGTGCGAAAGGTGAAATTTTGTTGGTCGAGGCCTTTCAAGAGTCCGTCTGATATACTGTCGAGATACATTAAGGGAACAATCGGAGCTAAATATTTAATCAAAAGACCTGTTTCTTTCTCTTTATATATAAGCTGACCGATTTCTTCCCCCGCAAAAAAGAAAATACTTGCAAAAATAAAGGAAATAATGGCGGTTAGTCTTAAAATATTGCGGACTGACCATTTAACCATTGCTGTTCGTTTGCGGGCTAAGGCCTCGCTCATTTCGGGAATAAGAAGAATTGACACCGAATTTAAAAGGGTTGAGGGAAAAAACAGGAGTGGTAGCGCCATTCCCTTTATCATTCCAAACTGAGAAAGAGCAAGGGATGAGTTTGCCGAAAATTTCGAAAGATTTTTGGGAACTAAAATGTTTTCGGCAGTTCGAAGAAGAGAATTTAGATATCTTCCCGAGGTTATTGGAAGGGCTATGTTTATAATTCTTTTTGAAATCTTATAGTTAGGGAGAGCTCTTCCTTTTAAGGAAGATAAATTCCTTTGGTCGAGCTTATAAACTATAGCAAGACAAATGGTTGAAACCCCTTCGGCCAAAACATCGCCTATTATAACGGCGCAACAGCAAAAAGCTATTCCCCTTTTTGCAAATTTAGAGATAAGTAAGAAAATAACACCGATTCGAACTAATTGTTCGAGTATTTGAGTGGCAGAACCCGGCGTTGCCTTTCTTCTGGCAATGAAATATCCTCGAATGCAAGAGGATATTGCCATAAAGGGAAGAGAAAAGGGAAGTATTTTAAGGGCCAAAACAGCTCTTTTATCGCCTATCAGGGTTTTGGCTATTATATCGGCCCCAAAAAAGACTATACTTAGCGAAATAACAGCTAAGAAAAGGCTTATTGCGATAGCTCTTTTTAAAATTTTGAGTGTGCCTTTTTTGGAGCCGAGGGCCAACTCTTCGGCGCAAAGCTTTGTAACTGCGGTTGAAATTCCCGAGGTTGCAAAGGTTGAAATTAAAACATAAACCGAAAAGATTAATTGATAAAGTCCTATTCCTTCGCTTCCGATTTCTTTTGCAAGCCAAACCTTAAAAATTATGCCTATAAATCGAAGCAAAAGGGAAGAAATTGTTAAAATTAAGGCGTTTTTTATGAAAACAGTTTTTTTCAATATATAAACCTTCTTTTTTGGGAGTTATTAAATAGTATGAAATGAGGGGTGAAATAATGAATTCTCCTTTGGCGGATAGAATAAGACCTAAAAGAATAGAGGATGTTGCAGGTCAGCACCACCTTTTAGATGAGGGCAAGGTGTTAAGGCGAATAATTGAGTCAAGCAATATACCAAATCTTATTTTTTATGGCCCTTCGGGTGTTGGAAAAACAACGGTTGCAAATATAATTGCCGAAAACTGCGGAAAAAAGTTATATCATCTTAATGCAACGGTTGCATCAACCTCGGATATTAAGGAAATAATCAATAGTATTGGCTCTATCGAGGCATCAAGCGGTATACTTTTATATCTCGATGAAATTCAGTATTTCAATAAAAAGCAGCAGCAAATTTTGCTTTCTTATATTGAAAACGGGGATATAACCCTTATTGCTTCAACAACCGAAAACCCATATTTTTATGTTTACAATGCCATTTTAAGCCGTTCAACAGTTTTTGAGTTTAAAACCTTAACGGCTGAGGATATAAAACTTGTTTTAGAGAGAGCAATCAAGGTATTTGGTGAGGAAAAAGGAAAAAGCATTGAAATCAGCGAGGTTTCTCTTAAAAAAATGGCTTCGGCGGCGGCAGGAGATGTTAGAAGAGCCCTTAATATGTTTGAGCTTTGCAGTGTTACTGCCGAAAATGGCGAAAGTATAGTTGTTGAGGACTCGATTGTTGAACAAATTTTGGCATCGAATGCGGTTAGATATGATAGAGAGGGCGATGAGCATTACGATATAATTTCGGCTTATCAAAAATCTATGCGAGGCTCCGACCCCGATGCCGCAGTTTATTATCTTGGAAGACTTTTGGCGGCTGGGGATTTGCCTAGTGCCTGCCGAAGACTTTTGGTTTGCGCCAATGAGGATGTTGGACTTGCTTACCCTCAAATAATACCGATTGTCAAAGCGGCGGTTGATACTGCCATGATGGTGGGACTTCCTGAGGCTAGAATACCCTTGGCGAACGCTGTTATTCTGGTTGCAAATTCTCCTAAATCAAATTCGGCATATATGGCAATAAATTCAGCCATGCAGGATATTGAAAGGGGAATAGGCGGAGATATT
>CAJGDQ010000107.1 GCA_904502215.1 Clostridiaceae bacterium | reverse complement strand
TTGGATTTTCTTGGTTAAAAAAGGAACAAAAATCAAACCAATTGCAATTCCTAAGGTCATAACCCAAAGAATAGTAACATATAAAGATGCATCGGTTACTGTTGAACCCGCACCAACTCCCGCAGCATTTAAAGCATTGCTGGCAGCAACCGTTTCATAAGAAATAGAGCCGATAACCGAAAGTCTAAGCCAAGGAAGAGCAACTCCCAAGCTTTTTGAAAGGGCAACAACGCCAACTAAAACTGCAATCGCAGGAGCTATAGTGAATATAGCCGAAGAAGAAATAGTTTTTTTAATAGTTGAGGTTTCAATACCTAGCTCCTTCGCCCTTTTCATCGCTTTAAGAAGAAAATATACCGACTGAGCAAGAACAACCGAAATCAAAATTCCAACAATTATAAATAATATTGGATGATTTACTTTAAATTCCATAACTGCCTCCTAAAATTTGATAATTTATTTTAACATATTTCGAGTAATTCTGCAACGATGAAAAAAGCAAAAAAAATATTGACTTTAGCACGCTAATGTGTTAGAATGTTAAAGTATTCTTAATTAGGAGAAAAAATTATGACAAAACTTAAATTCAACGATGCCGATAAACTTTATAAGGCAATAATTTCCCTTAAGGATGAAAAGGAATGCGCCGCATTCTTTGATGATATTTGCACCATTCAGGAGCTTGAAGCTATTGTTCAGCGCTTTGAGGTTGCTTGTCAGTTAGATGAGGGTAAGAGCTATGTTGATATAAATAAAACAACAGGTGCCAGCACCGCAACCATTTGCCGAGTTAGCAAATGCCTTAATTATGGTGATGGCGGTTATAAGCTTGCTATTGATAGAATAAAGGAGGCAAAATAATGTTGTTTGATGAAAGCTTATTAAAATATGATGAAAAAGCCATTTTAAGCCTTCGTTCTTTATATAAGGAATATAACTACCGTCAGTTTAAAATGAGCAAGTTCGAGGAATATGACCTTTATTCTAAGAATAAGGACTTTTTGGTTTCTGATGGCGTTATAACCTTTAACGATACCAACGGCAAGCTTTTAGCATTAAAGCCTGACGTTACCCTTTCAATAATCAAAAACGTTAAAGAACAAGGAACTATTGAGCGCTTTTATTATAATGAGAATGTTTATCGAATTTCGGAAGAATCTCATTCATATAAAGAGATTATGCAAACAGGTCTTGAATGCTTTGGAGATATAACCTCTTATGAGGTTTGCGAGGTGGCTTTACTCGCTGCCAAAAGCTTATCTTTGCTCTCTTCAAACTTTATGCTAAACATTGCCGATATCGCTTTAGTTAGAGCATTACTTGAGGACTATGGCATTAGCGATACCGAAACAGCAATTACCGCCATAAAGGAAAAAAACAGCGACCTATTAAATAATATATGCGACCAAGCTCAATTTGAGGTAATTCTAAAGCTTATCCAAAGTTTTGATTCAATTGATAAGGCACTAAATGAGCTTAGCGGTATTTGTTTTTCTAAATCTTCAAAATTAGCCTTGTTAGAGCTTAAGGAAACTATAAACTTCCTTATAAATCAAGGCTTTGGAAATAATATTAAAATTGATTTTTCAATTATCAGTAATACAGGGTATTACAGCGGTATAGTTTTCAAGGGCTTTATAAACGGTATTGCTTCCCGTGTTTTATCAGGCGGAAGATACGATAAACTGATGAAAAAGATGGGTAGAACCTCGGGTGCTGCAGGCTTTGCGGTTTATCTCGATACCCTTGAGCGCCTTGAAGATAACAACAAGCAAGAAAAAAGCGTTATAAACGTTGCTCTTCCAAAGGGCAGACTTGGCGAAAAGGTTTATGATATGTTTGAAAAGGCAGGTTTCCCCTGTCCCTCAATTAAGGAAACCAACCGCAAGTTGATTTTTGAAAACGAAGAAATCGGTATTAGATACTTTTGGGTTAAGCCCTCTGATGTTGCAATTTATGTTGAGCGAGGTGCGGCTGACATCGGTGTTGCGGGCAAGGATATTCTCCTAGAATATGAACCTGATGTTTATGAGCTGTTAGACCTTAATATCGGCAAATGCCGAATGGCAGTTGCCGCTAAAAAAGATTTTATTGATGACACATCAAAAACCCTTAGGGTTGCAACCAAGTTTTCAAATATAGCTAAAAAATATTACTCTGAAAAATGCCGTGATATTGATATAATTCATCTAAATGGCTCGATAGAAATAGCCCCCATTTTAAACCTTTCAGATGTTATAGTTGATATTGTTGAAACAGGCAAAACCTTGCTTGAAAACGATTTAGCGCCCTTTGAAACTATCGTTCCTATAAGCGCTAGACTCATTTCAAACAAATCAAGTTTTAGCTTTAAAACTCAAAAAATAGAAGAAATTAAATCCAAATTAGCAAAACAGGTGAAGAAAGAAAATGATTAAAATTATGAAATACAGCGAGGTTTCCAAGAATGAAATCTTTGCAAGAGGTAAAACCAGCTTTGATGTTTCTGATATTGTTGCCGATATAATCGAAAACGTTAAGGCAAACGGCGATAAAGCCCTTTTTGAATATTCCGAAAAGTTTGATAAAGCAGTTCTTTCTTCTCTTGAGGTAACAAAGGAAGAAATTGATGAGGCTTTCTCAAGCGTTGAGCCCGAATTTATTGAAATAATCAAAGAGGCTGCCGAAAATATAAAAGAGTTTCATAAAAAGCAGCTTCGAGATGGATTTGAAATAAGAAAAGAAAACGGAACTGTTGTTGGTCAAAAGATAACACCTATTGAAAAGGTTGGTCTTTATGTTCCGGGCGGCACCGCAGCATATCCATCAACCGTTCTTATGGACAGTATCCCTGCTAAAATCGCAGGCTGCAGTGAAATTTGCATAACAACTCCCCCATCTCAAAACGGCAAGGTTAATCCCGTTATCTTAGCAGCAGCTAAGATTGCAGGGGTAGATAGAATTTTCAAGGTTGGCGGAGCTCAAGCTGTTGCCGCATTAGCTTATGGCACCGAGAGTATCCCAAAGGTTGATAAAATCGTAGGGCCGGGTAACGCCTTTGTTGCTGAAGCTAAACGTCAGGTTTTTGGTTTGGTTTCTATTGATATGATAGCGGGTCCAAGCGAAATTTTGGTTATTGCTGATGGTAAAAGCAACCCCGAATATGTTGCGGCTGACCTTTTATCACAAGCCGAGCATGATAAAATGGCAAGTGCCGTTTTGGTTACTGATAGTGAAGATTTGGCAAAAGCTGTTTCAAATGAGCTTGAAAGACAAATCCCACTTTTAGAAAGAGCCGAAATCGCAAGAACTTCTATTGATACAAACGGAAAAATCATTATTGCCGATAATTTTGATGACGTTATAGCAGTTTCAAACGAAATAGCACCCGAGCATTTAGAGCTCGTTGTTGATGAGCCTTTTGAGTATCTTGATAAGATTAAAAATGCGGGAAGTATCTTTATGGGAAGATATTGCCCCGAGGCCCTGGGAGATTATTTTGCAGGCCCTAACCATACCCTTCCAACCTCAGGAACAGCAAGATTTTCGAGTGCTTTATCGGTTGATGATTTTGTTAAGAAAAATCAGTATGTTTATTATTCAAAAGAGGCGTTAGAGGAAGTTGGCTTTAAGGTTGGCTTCTTTGCCGAAAAAGAAGGACTAACGGCTCACGCAAAAAGTGCAACAGTTAGAATAGAGAGGAAATAAAATGAGTAAATTTCTCGCCGAGAAATATAGAAAATTAGAAGCCTATACCCCTGGCGAACAACCGAGGGATAAAAAATACATAAAGCTCAACACAAACGAATCGCCATATCCGCCTTGCAAAGAGGTTGTTGAGGCTATAAATGAAGCCGAAGTGAAAGATTTAAGGCTTTATTCCGACCCCGAATCAAAAGTGCTTAAAGAGGAAATTGCAAAGCTTTATAACAGCACCTCAAAAAACATTTTCGTTTCTAACGGCTCGGATGATATTTTGAATTTCGCATTTATGGCATACGGTCAAGACGGTGCGATTTTCAATGATATAACCTATGGCTTTTATAAGGTATTCGCCGAGCTTCACGATGTTACCCCAACGATAGTTCCTTTGCTAGAAGATTTTAATATTGACATAAGCTCTTTTTTAGGGCAAAATAGGTTTATTGTTTTGGCAAACCCTAACGCCCCAACAGGCATAGCCCTTCCCCTTTCAACCATTGAGAACATAGTTAAATCAAACCCTAATTCAATAGTTTTAATTGATGAAGCTTATGTTGATTTTGGCGGAGAAAGCTGTGCTGAGCTTACTAAGATTTACGATAACC
>CAJGDQ010000106.1 GCA_904502215.1 Clostridiaceae bacterium | reverse complement strand
CTCCGAGTTTGGATTATGCTTTGAGTTTACCATACTATCTGCCACAACACAGGAAAGCAAGGATTCTACGCCCGCTAAAACTGCAATTGTTATGGCATTTGGAATAACTGCAATGATTTTTTCGGCGGTTATTTCAAAGTTTAAAAATTCCGCCTTGGGAAGTCCTGTCGGAATGGTATACAGGTCGCCGATAGTATAAACACCCTCATCAAAAATCGGGATAAATTTAACCATAAGAGCCGCAACAATTACCGCTATCAAGGATGGCGGTATCTTCTTTTCTATTTTTGGATAGAAGATAAGAATTATAAGGCTTATTGCACCTATTAGCAAAGCCCAAGGACTAAAGGTGCTAATAGCCTCGATATTAGCTTCAATTTTCTCGGCGGTTTCAATAGGTTTAACCCCATCGGCATATGTAAGGCCGAAAAAATCCTTGATTTGACCCAAAAGAATTGTAACAGCGATACCGCCCGTAAAACCAACTGTTATGGTATGGGGCATATATTTTATAAATGAGCCAAGCTTTAAAAGGCCCATAACAATCAAAATAATTCCTGCCATAACGGTTGCAAGGAACAACCCATCCATACCGTTTGTTGCAACAACGCCTGCAACAATGGTTGCAAAGGCGGCGGTGGGTCCTGCTATTTGAACACGGCTTCCGCCAAGCAAGGAAACAATAAATCCTGCCGCAATGGCGGTATAAACACCCCTTGCAGGCTCAACTCCCGAGGCCAACGCCAAAGCAATTGACAAGGGCAAAGCAATTATAGCAACGATAATTCCTGCTATAAGGTCATTTAAAAAAGCATTTGCGTTATATCCCTTAAGGGATGAAATAATCTTTGGTTTTAAATAAAATTCCTTCATTTTACTCCTCAAAATCTATGCAAGAACGAATTGCGGTATATGGACGGACAAAGGTATCAGCAACCTTAACATGCTCGGGATGAACGGCATAATTTTTGAGTGCTTCTTCGGTTTCAAAAACCGAATAAAGCATAACATCAACATTCGAGCTTTCAAGGCACTCGGTTTGAACCTTAATCTCAATAAGTCCATCTATTTTGCCAAGAAGTCCCTCTAAGTTTTGTTTGATACCGTTTTTAATTTCGGCGGTATTGTTTTCCTCTTTTAACTTCCAAAGGATAATATGTTTAACCATCAAAACACCTCTTTTTTATATTATACCCATACTACCACAACTACCAAAAAAATTCAATCAAAAAACTCCCGAAAATTCGGGAGTTTAAATTTTAGTTTTCGCTGAAGATTACGGTTACATCGGGGTGCAACTGCAAAATAGAAGCGGGAACCTTTGGAGTTATAGGTCCGTTGAAAGCCTTTTCAACGATATCCTTTTTAGCCGCACCGTTTGCAATAAGCAAAACCTTTTTAGCGCTCATAATTCCGCCCATACCCATAGTAATAGCTCTGGTTGGAACATCATCAATACTCTCAAAGAAACGAGCATTTGCCTCAATTGTTGAGGGGTCTAACTCTACGGGGTGGGTTTCCTTAGTGAAAACATCATCAGGCTCATTGAAGCCGATATGACCGTCAAGCCCTATTCCTAAAAGCTGAATATCAATTCCGCCAAGGTTTTCGATAAGAGCATCATAGTTCTTGCCCTCTTCAACAAGGTCGCTCGCACAGCCGTTAGGAACATAGGTCTTATTAACATCAATGTTTATATTTTTGAAAAGATTTTCGTTCATAAAATAACGATAGCTTTGGTCATTCGAACCATCAAGACCCTCGTATTCATCAAGGTTAACCGAGGTAACAGATGAAAAATCAAGCTCGCCCTTAGCGTTATATTCAGCAAGCTTTTTATAAGCTCCAACAGGAGATGAGCCTGTTGCCAAGCCTAAAACAGCATTCTTTTTGGTTTTAACAACCTCAGCGATAATATCAGCCGCAAGAATGCTCAACTCATCATAGGTTTTAACGGTTATAAATTTCATAAAAATCTTCCTTTACTTATTTATAATTATTGGGCACCGTGTCCCTTACTGATTATTTTATCCGCAATTATATTTGCATATTCTATGCATTTCTCTTCGGTTACAGCCTCAATCATAACCCTTATTACAGGCTCAGTTCCGCTCTGGCGAAGAAGGGCTCTGCCGTTTCCGCCAATTAACTCTTCAACCTCAGCCTTTGCCTTTAAAACATCCTCATCCGAGAGAACTGCCGCCTTGTTCTTAACCCTAATATTCTTCATATATTGAGGATATAATTCAACAGGAGCCGCAAGTTCTTGGAGGCTTAACTTTCTATCGCAAACCTCTTCAGCAATCATGATTGCAGTTAAAAGGCCATCGCCTGTTGTTGCATATTTCTTAAGAATAATATGGCCTGACTGCTCTCCGCCAAGGCTATAATCGTTTTGTTGCATACATTCATAAACAAAGCGGTCTCCAACGGTGGTTTGAGCACAATCAATCCCTACCTTTTTAAGACTGTTGAAGAAGCCACTGTTAGACATTACTGTCGCAACAACTGTATTACCATTGAGGTTTCCTCGCTCTTTTAGGCGTTTGCCTAAAATATACATCATTTTATCGCCATCAACAACATTTCCGTTGCCATCAACAGCGATACATCTATCACAGTCACCATCAAAGGCGAAACCTAAATCAAGATGCTGTTCCTTTACAACCTTGCAAAGATTTTCGATATGTGTTGAGCCGCAGCCTAAGTTAACATTAAGTCCATCAGGCTCTGCGCCGATAACAACAGTTTGGGCACCCAAAGCACCAAAAACCGACTTTGCTATCATCCAAGAAGCGCCGTTTGCACAGTCAAGACCAATCTTCAATTTCTTATAAGAATTAGAAGCCAATGAAATAAGATAACCAACATAGCGGTTTCTTCCTGCCGAATGGTCGATAATGCAGCCGATATGCTCTCTATGAGCCAAAGGCAAATCATCACCTGGAACGCCCAAAACTTCTAAGTTGCCATCTATATATGCCTCGATTAAAGAGGTTGTTTCATCATCCAATTTCTCGCCATAACGATTGATAATCTTAATTCCGTTATCATAAAAAGGATTATGGGAAGCGGTTATCATAATTCCGCAATCAAACTCTTCTTGGCGAGTAACATAAGAAACGCTGGGGGTTGTTGTTACGTGAAGCATATAAGCATCCGCACCGGAGGCTGTTATACCTGCCGCAATAGAATATTCAAGCATATAGCTTGAACGGCGGGTATCCTTACCGATAACAATCTTTGGTCTATATCCCGCTTTAACGCAACCCGAAAGGCTTGATGAAAAATACCAACCCAAAAATCTACCAACCTTATATGCCTGCATAGAGGTTAGATTTAAATTGGCCTCTCCTCTGAAACCATCGGTGCCGAAATATTTAAGCTTGCCCTTAACAAAAGGCTCTTTGGTATCTGGGGCCATATTTTCAACCAACAACTCATCGGTTGAAATTCCAAATAAGGAGCAAATGCTGAGCACCTTATCAATTTGAGGAAGTGCTTGGTCCATTTCCCATTTGGAAACCGATTGCCTCGAAACTTCTAATTTTTCAGCCAATTGCTCCTGAGAAATATTGTTAGACAATCTTAGCTTGGTAATTTTTTCTCCTATAGTCAAGATTATAACCTCTTTCAAATAAAATCCACATATAAATTATATGTAGAGAAGGTCTTTTTAACCATTCTAAAATCATATTACTAAACTATAGTTTGGTTTACAACCAACTTTTATTTGATTTTTTCGCAACCATAAGTTGCGATTTTTAAAGTTCTGCATCTTATTGTGCCATATTTTTAGAAAAAAATCAAGAGTTTTGCAAAGTTCATTTAACAAAAAAGGAACGCCAAATGGCGTTCCTTGATTTTAAAATTAGTTGCAGATGGTCTTCTCGGTATCCTTATCAAAGAGGTGAATCTTTGAGGGTTCGAGAGTAATCTGAATCTTATCGCCGGGGCGAGCAGTGTTGGTAGGAGCAACACGGGCATTGATAGACTGACCTTCGCAGTTCATATAAAGGTAGGTCTCAGCACCCATAAGCTCGGTAACCTCAACGTTAGCCTCAACAATACCATCCTTGAATGCTTTGAGAAGGTCTTCCTCGTTATGAACATCTTCAGGACGAATACCCATAATAACTTCCTTGCCAACATAACTATCAAGGCAGTTATCCTTATTCTTCTCTGCAGGAAGCTTAATCTTATACTTAACGCCTGCTCTGGTCTTTGTATCTTCGGTACCAAACTCAACAAAGTAATCGTTGCCTTCCTTTAAAAGAACAGCTTCGATAAAGTT
>CAJGDQ010000105.1 GCA_904502215.1 Clostridiaceae bacterium | reverse complement strand
TTCGAAAAAGAAAAACCCGATATAAAATCACTATATGATATGTATATCTTAAAAACGGGAGCCTTGCTTTCGGCTGCGGCTGAAATTGGTGCTATAATTGCGGGTGCCGATGAGGAGGCTGTTATAACAGCCGCAAATTATGCTCTTAATCTCGGTCAGGCCTTTCAAATTATTGATGATATACTTGATATCACGGGCGATGAAAAACTTCTTGGAAAACCTATTGGCAGTGATACCCAAAATGATAAAACAACCGTTGTTTCTTTAATCGGTTTAGAGAAAGCCAAGAAATTAGCTAAGGATTTAACCTATGAGGCTATCGGATTGCTTGATATGATAAATAAGGACAATGAGTTTTTAAAGGAATTAACTCTCTATTTACTTGATAGAAATTATTAAAGGATGTTGAAGTTTGGAATATTCTCTTTTGAATAAAATAAATTCCCCTGAGGATGTTAAAAAACTTAATAACAGTCAAATTTCTTTACTTTGTGAAGAGGTAAGAGATTGCATTATATCAACCGTTTCAAAAAACGGCGGCCATTTAGCTTCTAACCTTGGCGCTGTTGAATTAACGGTTGCTTTGCATCGTTCTTTTTCTTCCCCTGAGGATGCGATAATCTTCGATGTTGGCCATCAGTGTTATACTCATAAGCTTTTAACAGGTAGATTTAATCAATTCTCCACTATCAGACAAGAGGGTGGAATTTCGGGTTTTATGAAGCCGAATGAGAGCGAACATGACCCATTTATTACAGGACACAGCAGTAATTCCATTTCGGCGGCTTATGGAATTTATAAAGCTAAGAAACTTAAGGGCGAAAAGGGAACTGCAGTTGCAGTTATCGGCGATGGTGCGATGACAGGCGGTATGGCTTATGAGGCACTTAATAATGCCGGTAACACTAAGGGTAATTTTATAGTTGTTCTTAATGATAACAAAATGTCGATTTCCAAGAATGTTGGTGCCCTCTCGAGAAGTTTTACTCGCATGAGAAACCGCCCGAAATATCATCATTTTAAATTTGCATTAAGCAAAATGCTTTTAAAAATACCCTGTGTTGGCAACTTCCTTTATAATGCTTTTTTTAGTATAAAGGAAACCTTAAAAAATATTATCTATAAAAACAATATTTTCACTGCAATGGGATTTAATTATCTCGGCCCTGTTGACGGTCATAATATTGAGGCATTAGAATCGTTGTTTGATATTGCAAAAAGCTATTCCAGACCATCATTAATTCACGTTATAACAACCAAGGGAAAAGGCTATCCTTATGCTGAGAAGATGCCTAAGGATTATCACGGGGTTTCGCCATTTGATGTTACTGAGGGCGCCCCACTAGGCTCTAAAAATAATTTTTCTGCGATTGCAGGTCAAACTCTTTGCAAAATGGCTGAGGATAACCCGAAAATATGCGCTATAACTGCGGCGATGACCGAGGGCACGGGACTTTATGAGTTTTCAACCAAATTTAAAAATAGATTTTTTGATGTTGGTATTGCCGAACAGCATGCTCTAACCTTTGGTGCAGGTCTTGCAAAACAGGGAATGAAGCCCTACTTTGTTGTTTATTCTTCTTTTCTTCAAAGAGCCTATGACCAAATCGTTCATGATGCCGCAACAGGTAATTTCCCAATTAAGCTTTTAATTGATAGAGCGGGCATTGTTGGCGAAGACGGTCAAACTCATCAGGGTGTTTTTGATGTTGCTTTTCTTTCGAATATTCCGAGAATAAATATTTATTCTCCTGCAACCTATAAGGAACTGGAATTTAGAATTTCCTCTTCGGCAGAAATAGAAGAGATTTCTGCCATTCGTTATCCGAGAGGCAGTGAAAAGGAATGCATAGATTTTGATATAACTGCTGATTTTAATGTTTTTGAAAGAAATAAAAATAAGGTTATTGTAACCTATGGCAGACTTTTTGCTGAGGCTTGCGATATAGAAGAAGCAAGCCTTATAAAGCTTAATAAAATCTATCCTATAAGTGATGATTTGCTCGAAAAAATTGCTTCTTTCAATCAGGTTTATTTCTTCGAAGAGGGTATTAAGAGCGGCGGAATTGGCGAGCATATTGGTTCTATGCTACTCCAAAAGGGTTATAAAGGTAAGTTTGTTAATACTGCAATAGAAAATGAATTTGTTGCAGCTAGTAATGTTTCTTCAGCTCTTAAAAAGAACAACTTGGATAGAGAATCAATGATAAGAATTATAAGCGGAGATTAAGATGGCTGAAAAATTAAGATTAGATGTAGCACTTGTTGAAGGCGGTTTTTGCGAAAGCCGTGAAAAAGCAAAGGCGCTTATTATGGCAGGTATTGTTTTTGTTAATAATCAAAAATCCGATAAAGCAGGAACAAATGTTAAACCTGACGATATTATTGATGTTAGGGGAGAAACCCTTAAATATGTCAGCCGAGGCGGTTTAAAGCTTGAAAAGGCTATGAATTCATTTGGTTTAGGATTAGATGGTTGCATTTGTGCCGATATCGGCGCTTCAACAGGCGGCTTTACCGACTGTATGCTCCAAAACGGTGCTAAAAAGGTTTATTCCATTGATGTTGGATATGGACAGCTTGCTTGGAAGCTTAGGACTGATGAAAGGGTTATCAATCTTGAGCGCACAAACTTCAGGTATGTAACAAAAGAACAGGTGCCCGATGAGTTGGATTTTGCATCGGTTGATGTTTCTTTTATATCTCTTTCGCATATTTTTCCTGTTATGAGAGAACTTTTAAAGGAAAATGGTAGGGCAGTTTGCCTTATTAAGCCCCAATTTGAAGCCGGCAAGGAAAATGTTGGCAAAAAGGGTGTTGTTAGGGATAAAAATGTTCATATTGATGTTGTTGAGAAGATTTTAAATCTTTGCATTCAAAATAAATTTTCGGTTTTAGGTCTTGATTTTTCACCGATAAAAGGCCCTGAGGGCAATATTGAATATCTTTGCTTAATTGAAAAAACCGAAACTCCCGAAATCATAACTGATACAACCGCTTTAGAGGTTGTTGAAATGTCTTATAACTCATTAAATTCTTGAAAGGAGGTCCGTTAATGGTAGTTGCTGTTGTTCCAAATCTTGATAAAAAAGGAGCGCCCGAGGTTGTTGAAAAACTCGGCAAAATGCTAAAAAGAGAAAATATTGAGGCATATATTCCCGATAGTATTTGCGGAACCGATTTTAAAACTGCTTCCGAGGAAGAAATTTTTAAAATTGCCGATGTTATTATAACTATTGGCGGTGATGGAACGATTATTAGATTTGCCAAGCGTGCGGCTGAGGATAATAAACCGATTTTAGGCATTAACGCCGGCCGAATGGGATTTCTTGCGAATATTGAACAAAATGAGCTTGAGCTTATTAATAAATTGAAAACGGGCGATTATAAGATTGAAAACCGTATGATGCTTGAGGTATCGATAGTTGAAAACGGAAATATTATTGCAAAATATAATGCTTTGAATGATGCGGTTATCACCAGCGGATATATTTCAAGGATAATTGATATTTCGGCTTTTGTAGGTTCTGATGCTATTAGTTACAGGGCTGATGGTTTAATTGTCTCAACACCAACCGGATCAACGGCTTATTCTATGTCGGCAGGCGGTCCTATTATTGACCCCGGAACCGAAAGCTTTTGCATAACCCCGATATGCTCACATTCGCTTTCGGCAAAGCCGATAATTTTAGGTGCTGATAAGGAAATAAAAATCAAAGCCTTTTCAAAGAAAAGGGCAGATATATATCTTACTTTGGACGGCAGAAAGGTTACTAATATCAAACCTTTCACCGAGGTTTATATTAAGCGCTCCGAAAAAACCGTTAAGCTTATCAGACTTAACGACCGCTCTTTTTATAAAACCCTTTCCCACAAGTTTAAAGATGGTAGGAGTGTTTAATATGAAGGTTAAAAGACAGGAAAAAATCCTAGAGCTTATCAGAGAAAACATTTGCTTAACCCAAGAAGATTTGCAAAATGGTTTGTTAGAAGCCGGATTTAATGTTACTCAGTCAACAGTTTCCCGTGATATCAGGGAATTAAAGCTGGTTAAGGGTAGAGATAATGAAGGAAATTATCGTTATCTTGTTAATTCAAATATTGAATCTCAAACCTTAGATAACCGCTATCATCTTCTTTTTAGCGGTGCTGTTAAGAGCGTTCAGTATTCACTTAATAATGTTGTTATCAAGTGCCATAACGGTATGGCTTCAAGTGCTGCGGTTACTGTTGATGAGCTTTATGGAGATATGATGTTAGGCTCACTCGCCGGTGATGATACCGTTATTATTGTTACGAGCGGAGAAGCTCAGTCT
>CAJGDQ010000104.1 GCA_904502215.1 Clostridiaceae bacterium | reverse complement strand
TACATTTAACAATTAGGTTAAATGTTAAATTAAAGGAATGAAAATATGGCTCTTCAAAAAACACTAAAGGCTTTAGCAGACCCGATTAGACGAGAAATTTTAAATATGCTCAAGAAGGGAAGCTTATCAGCAGGCGAAATCTCGGATAAGTTTTCGGTTACGGGAGCCTCGGTTTCCCGTCATTTATCGGTGCTTAAAGATGCTGATTTGATTAGGGATACAAGGGAAGGAAAGTTTATATTTTATGAGATAAACACCTCGGTTTTAGAGGAAGCTATGCTTTTTATAGCTGATTTGAAAGGGGATAACGATAATGTTTAAAAAGAAAAATCTTATAATGTCTTCTATTATAACCTTGTTGCCGATGCTTGCAGGTATAATTTTTTGGGATAAATTGCCCGAAACTATGGCAACTCATTTTTCGGCGAGTGGCTCTGCTGATGGGTTTGCCTCAAAAGCATTCGTAGTTTTTGGCATGCCAATTATTCTTCTCGGTATATTTTGGCTTTGTATTTTTTTAACACTAAAGGATGCCAACAACAAAAATCAAAATAAAAAAGCTTTGGGATTAGTAACTTGGATATTACCTATTCTTTCGATTTTTGTTAATGGTATGATATATGCAACAGCTCTTGAAATTAAAATCAATCCTGTTATTGTTATTGCGTTATTGTTGGGAATTATGTTTATTGCCATTGGTAATTATATGCCTAAATGCAAGCAGAATTTCACACTTGGAATTAAGATTAAATGGACCCTTGAAAATGAGGAAAACTGGAATAAAACTCATCGTTTTGCAGGCAAGGTTTGGGTTATCGGCGGATTAATTATGCTCTTAACTTCATTTTTAAAAATAGAATATGCCTTAATTTCTCTTCTTGTTTTAACAATTTTAATGGTTGCGTTGCCGGTGATTTATTCATATTCTTATCATAAAAAACAACTCGAATTGGGAACTGCAACAGTAAATCCTGTATATGATAAAGCCCAATATAAAAAGTTTGGTATTATTTCTATAATAGCGGTAACTTTAATTATTATAGGAATTATATTTGTAATGTTTACAGGAACCATCGAGCCTCAGTTTAATGAGAAATCTTTAATAATTGATTCAACCTATTGGCAAACTCTTGAGGTTAAATATGAGGATATTAAAGAGGTTGAGCTAAAAGAAAACTTCTCGGTTGGTATGAAAACAAATGGCTTTAATAGTGCAAAACTAAGTCTTGGAGAATTTAAAAATAAGGAATTTGGAAGCTATACCGTTTTAGTTTATAATTTTGAAAATAGCGCAGTTGCAATAAAAACCAAAGATAGAGTGCTGGTTATAAACTCCGATACAAAAGAGGCAACAAAGGAAATTTATCAAGAACTCTTAAATAAAATAAAATAATAAAAACCGCTCGTAAGAGCGGTTTTTTAATGTCCTGTAAAATCATTATCAAAGGTTATAACGCATTTAAAGGTTTTATCAACACCCGTAGCGCCTTCCTCAATTTTCTTTCTTAGTTCTTTTTTGGGAATTTTAATATTTGAGGGAACAACAACATCGAAAATAAGGTTGGTTTGCATTTCGCCAGAAGGTGTCATTCTGAAATCGTGAAGAGAAAGGCTTGTATCAATACTGGTTAAAACATTGCTCATTTTTTCTTTTGCAATACTAACCGATTCATTATTGGTATCGATGGGATCCATATGTATAACCAATAAGATACCAAGCTTTTCATTAACTATCTTTTCGCAAAGGTCTATTTGCTCGTGGCATTTAATGATATTAATATCCTGAGGCACCTCAACATGCACCGATGCAAACTGCCTACCGGGTCCATAATTATGAACTATAAGGTCGTGAATACCGATAAACTCCTCGAAAGATAATATAATATCTTCAATTTCATCAATGAGCTCTTTTTCGGGAGGAGTGCCTAAAATGCTATTAAGCGTTTCTTTTGCAGACATAATACCCGAATAAAGAATAAATATTGCAACACCAATACCCATAACTGCATCAAGGTTAAAGGGAAGATTTACAAATCTTGAAATCAAAACCGAAATTAAGATAATTGTTGTTGCAATTGAATCGTTAAGGGAATCTTTTGCGGTGGCAATTAATGCTTCAGAGGAAATTTTCTTTCCTATTTTTTTGTTGAAGAAGAAAAGCCAAACCTTAACTAAAACCGAGATAATAAGAACTATAATCGCATAGTAAGGATATTCGGGGGTTGCGGTGTTTTCGGTTAGGGCGGCGAAAGAGTCCTTCAAAAGCTCAAAGCCAACAAGAAGTATCAAAACAGCAACAATAAATGCCGAGATATATTCCATTCTTCCATGGCCAAATGGATGGTCGTTATCGGCAGGCTTGTTAGCAAGCTTAAAGCCTATCATCGTAACAACCGAGGAGCCCATATCGGATAGGTTGTTAAGACCATCGGCTGAAATGGAAATACTGCCTGTAATAACACCAACCGTAATTTTTAAAATGCAAAGAAGCAAGTTGCATATAATTCCAACAAAGCTTCCAAGCTTTCCAAAGTTTTCTCTAACCCTGTTATCCTTAATGTTATCAGGATTTTTAATAAAAAGTTTTATAAGTAAGGCCGACATTACATTTTAGCTCCCTTGGTGCCCTTTGTGCCGAAAGAAACACCTGAGAGGATATTTGTGTTTATTGTGTAGGTTATATTCTCACGATTTCTTTGTCTTTTAAAGGCTAAATCTATAAGGCGGTCGCAAAGCTCTTTGTAGGGAACTCCTGTGGCCTCCCAAAGATAGAAAGCAAGCGAACCGGGGATTGTGTTAATCTCGTTGGCGAAAACAGTATCGGTTGCAGTATCGATAATAAAATCAATACGAACAACGCCGTTAGCTCCCAAGGCTTTAAATATATCGCAGGCAAGCTTTCTAATCTCAGCTGATTTATCTTCACTTAAATCGGCAGGGATTTTGCGGCCCAAGGATGCCATGCCCTTGCTTTGACCGCCACTCTTTGAGTTGGACATATATTTATCCTCATAAGAGAGGATTTCATCATTCATAAAAGGCTCTTCACAAACGCTAGCGATACAATTATCAGCATCTCCTAAAACCGAGCAGTTAATTTCTCTGATAGCAGTAACAGCTCTTTCAACCAAAACATTATCGGCAAATGATAATGCTAACATAATTGCCTCGTCAAGTTCAGCTTCATTATCAACCTTGCTGATACCAACACTAGAGCCTAAGTTTATAGGCTTAACAATAAGCGGGAAGCCGATTTTTGCCTTGATTTCGTTTGTAAGGCTCTCTTTGTCGGACATATATCTTCTGGCTCTAAAACGAATGCAATCAAGCACAGGAAGTCCTGCGGCCTTTAAAACATCCTTAAAGATAGCCTTATCCATCCCAACGGCTGAAGAGATAATATCGCAACCAACATAGGGAAGTCCTAAATATTCGAAAAAGCCTTGAATAGTGCCGTCCTCGCAATTTGTTCCGTGAACAACGGGGAAAGCAACATCAATAACGATAGGCTTTTTGCCGAAAAGTCCCTTTTTCTCATCCTTCATAACAACCTGATTGTTTTCTCTCGAAAGCTCAACCTTGCGGCATTTTTTAAGAAGAGCGGGGATATTGCGGTATTCTTCAATAGTGAAGAGAGCATCACCTGTGAACATTTCGCCATCTTTAGTAACATAGATGGGGGTTATATCGTATTTTTCCCTGTCAATAGCACGCATTGCCTGAACAGCCGAGATAATCGAAACCTCGTGTTCAACCGAGCGGCAGCCATAAAAGAAAGCAACATTAGTTTTCATTTTTATCACCTTAGTTTAAGTAATTATCGGGCAAATCGTTTTCTATGAGAACAACAGTGTTACTATCGGCAAATCTTGAATAGATTTCCATAGCCTCAAAGAAAGAGGATGCCACGAATAGATTTTCTTTTTCAAATTCGGTAGAATTAACCGCATCAACCATTGGTTTAGAACGGTTTTTGCCAACGAATATTATTATATCACATTTATCAGCCGCTTCAAGCCCTAAAGCATAATTGCAAGCATATTCTTTTTCGCCAAGCTCAATAAGACCGGGGGTGATGATAACCTTTTTCATACCGTCAAAAGAGCCAAGCACTCTGACTGCCTCAAGTGAGCCTTCGGGATTTGCGTTATAGGCATCATCAATAAGGAGCGAGCCTGCAACACTTGTTTTAAGCTCTAATCTATGCTCGGTGGGTTTAAGCGAGGAAACCGCAAATTTGATATCCTCTGCTTCAACACCGAGTTTATAAGCCAAAGCCGCTGCTCCTGCGATGTTTATAATACTATGAAGTCCTAAAAGGCGAGAGGTTAAATGCACCTTTTCGTT
>CAJGDQ010000103.1 GCA_904502215.1 Clostridiaceae bacterium | reverse complement strand
GGTGCGTTGCTATGAATTTGCTTGCCAAGCCCCTGACGGACAGGAAATTCTTATATATATAAACGCCTCAAATCTAAAAGAAGAGGATGTTTTAATCCTCCTCAAAAGCGATGGCGGAATTTTGGTTAAATAAAAACACGGTGAGGTTTAAAATCTTAAGAATTTATCGATATAAATCCCTTGCGGGATTTTCGATATGATTTTAAAATCTCGATATGCTCTTACAAGCTCGATATGTTGCCTTAAAGCAACGAGCTCATGTCCCCTCAATTTGTCATTTGTGAGGTTGATAGAAAATATTATTCTATTTTTGTATAACAGCACAACCACTAAATAATGATATTTTTTTGCGCTAAACCCTATAGGTTGTATGCCGCATAAAAAAGGCGGAAATAATGAAAATAATGCTTGCTTTTTTGGGGGTGTTGTGCTAAAATATATGAGCATTTGATTTCACTTGGACCTCTTCCAAGTGGGTTCATTGCCGAAAAATCGACATTGAAGCGGATGGTCCTCTGTCAAATAGGCATGAACATCTGGTGAAAAATTAAGGAGGAAAAAAGATGGATGCTTTAAAGGAATTAACAGCCGGCATGCTTAAAAGCGATGCTCCTGAAATTCTTATCGGTAGCACTGTTAAGGTTCACGTAAGAATTAAGGAAGGCGAAAAGGAAAGAATTCAGGTTTTCGAGGGAACTGTTATCGCTAAGAACAACAGCGGCATTTCCGAAACCTTTACCGTTCGCCGTGTGGCTTATGGCGTTGGTGTTGAGCGTGTATTCCCGCTTCATTCACCCAGCGTTGCTAAGGTTGAGCTCGTTCGCAAGGGTAGAGTTCGCAGAGCAAAACTTTATTATCTTCGTGATAGAGTTGGTAAAGCAGCTAAGGTTAAAGAGCTTATCTAAGACGAAAAGGGGGAGACTTGAATTAAAGTCTCCCCTTTATTCAATTTATATTTGAGGTGGTTTTATGGGTAAATTCGATATATTCGGCTCGGATAAAAATCAAAGCTTTTCTGAAGAAGGCTTTTCTGTTGATACCGATTTTGCCGATTCTCTTCCCAATGAAGAACCATTAGATGAACCTGATAGTGTATCAAAGCAGGTTGTTGAATGGGTTGAGGTTTTATCAATTGCTATAATTGCCGTTGTTATTATCTTTTGCCTTGTATTCAGAGTTGCAACCATTTCGGGCGACTCTATGAAAAACACCCTTATTCATAACGATAAGGTTATAATAACCAATTTAGGATATGAGCCAAAACAGGGCGATATCGTTGTTATCTCCCGTAACGCCGAAAACTCGCTTGAAGCTCAAAACCTTTCCAATGAGCCGATAATCAAGAGGGTTATTGCTGTTGGCGGTCAGACCGTTAACATTGATTTCGAGCAGGGAATTGTTTATGTTGATGGGGTGGCTTTAAAGGAAGACTATATCCTCGCTCCAACGGTTGATAGGGGCGATGTTCAGTTCCCCCTATATATTCCCGAAGGCTCAATTTTTGTTCTTGGTGATAACCGACCCGAAAGTTTAGACAGCCGTTATTCCCAAATAGGCGTTGGCGGTATTATTGATGAGCGCTATGTTTTGGGCCACGCTGTTTTCAGGATTTTCCCATTTAATAAAATAGGAAGGCTTGACTGATATGAACGATAACACACAAAGTATACAGTGGTTTCCGGGGCATATGGCCAAAACCCGCCGCAAAATCAAGGAGATTTTACCCCTTATTGATGCGGTTGCTGAGGTTGTTGATGCAAGAATACCGCTTTCTAGCCGAAACCCCGAGCTTAAAGAACTAATCGGCGATAAGCCACATATTATTTTGCTTAACAAATGCGATATGGCGGACAAAAGGGTTACTGACGGATGGATAAGCCATTATAAAAACCAAGGTATAACCGCCATTGCGATTGACTGCAAATCGGGCAAAGGACTTAATCACTTCAAGGATACGGTTAAAACCGCACTTTCCGAAAAATTAGAGCAGTATGCAAACAAGGGTATGGTTGGAAAACCCCTCAGGGTTATGGTTGTTGGCATTCCCAATGTTGGAAAATCATCCTTTATAAACAGAATTGCAGGGAACAGAAAAGCCAAGGTTGAAAATAGACCCGGTGTAACTCGTGGCAACCAATGGTTTAGCATTGATAAACAGCTTGAACTCCTTGATACCCCAGGTGTTTTATGGCCAAAGTTTGAGGATAAAACGGTTGGCGAGCATTTAGCATTTACGGGGGCCGTTAAGGACCGTATTTTAGATACCGAACTTTTAAGTATGCGACTTTTGGAGATTTTAAGCGAGAATTACCGTGATTTGCTCGAAAATCGTTACGGAAAGCTTGATTTCGATTGCGATTCTTATGACCTTTTATGCCAAATTGGCAAAAAGAGGGGTATGGTTATCCGTGGCGGAGAGACCGACACCGAAAGAGCGGCAAATATGCTGCTTGAAGAATACCGAAACTCAAAAATCGGTTATATTTCACTTGAAAGGGCGGAGCATAATGCCTGATTTAAGTTACGAGAAAGCCGCAATTAATAGCGGCTTTAAGTATATATGCGGAGTTGATGAGGCAGGCCGAGGACCATTGGCAGGACCCGTTTGTGCTGCGGCGGTAATTCTCCCCGAAGATGCCGAAATCGAAGGCCTTAACGACTCCAAAAAGCTTAGCGAAAAGAAAAGAGAAGCGCTTTTTCCAATAATTTGCGAAAAGGCAGTTGCTTACTCTATAGCTTACGGCACTCTTGAAGAAATTGAAGAGTTTAACATTTTAGAGGCTACATATATTGCTATGAATAGAGCTATTGAAGGCCTTTCAATCCCTGCCGACTATGCTTTGATTGACGGCAACCGAGCTCCAAAGGGAATAAAAATTCCTTGCGAAACGATTGTTAAGGGGGATGCCAAATCTTCCTCAATTGCGGCGGCTTCAATTCTCGCCAAGGTTTCAAGAGACCGCTTGCTTTTAGAATATGATAAAAAATATCCCGAATATAATTTTGCAAAGCATAAGGGCTATGGCACCAAAGAGCACACCGAGGCAATCTTGAAATACGGCCCGAGCGAAATCCACCGCCTTTCATTCCTTAAAAATATTTTGGAGAAAGCCAAATGAACATAGGAAAGATTGGAAAAAGCGGAGAGGATAGAACTGCCGCTTTCCTTAGAAAAAGGGGCTTTGCTATTATAAAACGCAACTATCAATGCCGTTTCGGAGAGATAGACATAATAGCCGAAGATAGAGAATATATTATCTTTGTTGAGGTTAAAACGAGGAAAAAGGATAGCCTTTCCTTGCCTGCCGAAGCGGTTGACTCAGCAAAGCAAAGAAAGATTATGTTAACCGCAAATGATTTTCTTGCAAAGTTTCAAACCCCGCTTCAGCCAAGGTTTGATATCGCCGAGGTTATCACCGAAGAAAAGGCGGATGGCTCCATATCTTATAGCCTCAACTATATCGAAAACGCTTTTTGAGGTAGTATATGAATTTCTTTGACCTGCATTGCGATACCCCCTTTGAATGTTACAAGCAAAACGAAGAGTTTTATGTAAACTCACTTGCTATTTCAGGTAAGGCAGGAGAAGGCTTTAGTAATTGGAAACAAACCTTTGCGGTTTGGATAAGGGATGACATAAAAAACCCCTTTGAAACCTATAAAGAAAATCTAAACAGCTTTAAAGCAAAGCTTAAAACCGCTCCCAAAAATCTCACTTCCTATTTTGCAGTTGAGGGCGGTGCGGTAATTGAAAGCGATATAGATAAACTTTATGAGCTTAAAAATGATGGTATTAAGCTCTTAACTTTAACATGGAACGGCGAAAACGCTATTGCGGGGGGCGCTGATTCCGATAAAGGCTTAACCGATTTCGGCAAAAGGGCAATAGAAGAAATGAATAGTCTTAAAATCGGTTGCGATTTATCCCATCTTAACAGCAAGAGCTTTTATAAAGCAATAGAAATTGCAGACTTCCCTCTTGCAAGCCATTCGAATTGCTATTTTGTTTGCCCTCATAAAAGAAATTTAACCGATGATAAAATAAAGCTTATAGCCAAAAAAGGCGGGATTATAGGGCTTACCTTTTATCCTTTGTTTTTAGGCGAAAATGTTTATGAAAAAATATATGAAAATATCTCCCACCTTTTAGAGTTAGGACTTGAAGAAAACATAGCCATCGGCTCGGATTTTGACGGAGCTAAAATGGATGAAAGACTAGATAATATCTCAAAAATTCCAAACCTTTATTCCTTTTTAAATCAAAAAGGGTTAAGTTTTGGGTTGCTGGATAAAATTTTCTTTAAAAATGCCGATAATTTTATTGCAAAGCTTTGAAAAAACGAGTATGATATATGTAGTTAAAATATAGGAGTTTTATTTATGAATTACGTTAGCACAAGAGATAAATCAGTT
>CAJGDQ010000102.1 GCA_904502215.1 Clostridiaceae bacterium | reverse complement strand
TTATTGCCTCTTTGTGCTCACGGATTGTTTCCCGTAGCTTTGATTTTAGTTCAGGGCGATTATGGAACTGCTATTGTTTTCGGGGTTATTTTTGTCTTTATGATGTGGGCAGGAGGAGTTTCCTGGAAATATTTTCTTTGCGCCTTTTCGGCAGTTTTAGTGGCATCTCCTTTCGCTTATTTCTTCCTGCTAAATGAGGACCATAGAAAGCGAATTATCTCAATCTTCGATATTGAGGGGGATATACAGGGCATTGGTTTCCAACAATGGCGAGGCAGGGTTGCTCTTGCTAACGGTGGATTTTTCGGACAAGGTTATTTAAAGGGCGATTTAACCCAATCAGGCTCAATTCCTGAAAGCCATAACGATTTTATATTTGTTAGTATTGGTGAAGAGTTTGGATTTTTGGGCTGTCTTGTTGTTATAATTCTCCTTGCAGCAATATGCCTTAGATGCATAAGAATTGCAAGAATATGCACTAACGATGCAGGAAAATATATTTGCGTTGGTGTTTTTGCAATGATTTTTGCTCAATGCTTTATAAATATAGGTATGTGTGTATCATTACTTCCTGTTATCGGTGTTACTTTACCATTTTTCTCATCGGGAGGAACATCACTTTTATGCCTCTATTTAGGGGTTGGCTTGGCACTAAATGTTTATAAACACCGCAATTCAAGAACTATTTATCTAAGAGGTTAAATAAGCCTCCGCTTTTGCGGAGGTTTATTTGTGCAAATTGCATAAAATTTAAAATTCTTTTTTAAACAATATATGCAACTAGTAAAATTTACAAAAAAAGACAAATAAATATTGCATAAATATTCAAAATATGTTATCATTTATGCAAAGAAATCAACAAATTAATGCATATTATGCATACGGAGGAATTAAAAATGAATAAAAAAGAGTTTAAAAAGGTTGTTCTTGCATATTCGGGCGGTTTGGATACTTCCATAATCATCCCTTGGCTTAAGGAGAACTATAATAATCCTGAGATTATCGCAGTTTCGGGTAATGTTGGTCAGGCAAGTGAACTTGAAGGTCTTGAGGAAAAGGCTATAAAGACCGGTGCTTCAAAATGTTATATTGAGGATTTAACCGAGGAATTTTTAACCGATTATGTTTTCCCCTGTGTTCAGGCAGGAGCTTTATATGAAGAATATATGTTAGGAACTGCTTTTGCTCGTCCTCCTATTGCAAAGAGAATAGCTGAAATTGCTATTGCTGAGGGAGCTGACGCTATTTGTCACGGATGCACTGGAAAGGGTAACGACCAAGTTCGTTTTGAGTTAGCTATAAAGGCTTTTGCTCCCGATATGCCGATTATTGCTCCTTGGAGAGAATGGGATATTAAATCACGTGAGGAAGAGATTGAATATGCCGAGGCTCATAATGTTCCGTTAAAGATTAACCGTGAAACAAACTATTCAAAGGACAAGAACATTTGGCATTTGTCACACGAGGGACTTGACCTTGAGGACCCCAAGAACGAGCCTCAATATAATAAGGAAGGCTTCTTGGAGATGGGTGTTTCTCCCGAAATGGCTCCCGATAAGCCAACCTACGTAACAGTTCATTTTGAAAAGGGTGTTCCCACTGCGGTTGACGGCAAGGAAATGGGCGCTGTTGAGCTTGTTGAAACCCTTAATAAATTAGGCGGAGAAAACGGTATCGGACTTTTAGATATTGTTGAAAATCGTTTAGTTGGTATGAAGTGCCGTGGTGTTTATGAAACCCCCGGCGGAGCTATTCTCTATAAGGCTCATTCAGTTCTTGAAAGCATTTGCCTTGATAAAGAAACCGCTCATTATAAATCCTTAGTTGCTCAAAAGCTTGCCGAGCTCGTTTATAATGCTCAGTGGTTTACTCCTTTGGTTGAGGCTATTCTTTCTTTCGTTAAAACAACTCAAAAGTATGTAACAGGTGATGTTACACTTAAGCTTTATAAGGGTAATATGATAAATGCAGGAGTTACTTCTCCTTATTCACTCTATGACCCCGAAATTGCAACCTTTGATGAGGATGAGGTTTACGATCAAAAGGATTCTCAAGGATTTATCAATCTTTACGGACTTCCCACCAAGGTTTATGCTAAAATGAAGGCTAAAAATAATTTAAAATAAAGTAGGTTTTTATAATGGAAAAAATGTGGGCAGGAAGGTTTGAAAAGGCACTTAATAAAGAGGCTGATGATTTCAACTCCTCCATTCATTTTGATTCGAGAATGTATAAGCAGGATATAATCGGCTCTATTGTTCATGCTAAAATGCTTGGCGATAAGGGTATTATTTCCGAGGATGAAAAGGCTCTTATCATCAAAACCTTAGGTGTTATTTTAGAGGATATCGAAAGCGGAAAGCTTTCTATTGATATGAACGCCGAGGATATTCATATGTTCATTGAATCGGAGCTTACAAAGAGAATAGGGGATACCGGCAAAAAGTTGCATACTGCAAGAAGCCGTAACGACCAGGTTGCTTTAGATATAAGATTATATTTAGCCGATGAATGCGAAGAAATCGGCAAGTTGATTTGCAATCTTATTAAAGCAATTAAAGATAAGGCTGAGGAAAATACCGATGCCATTATGCCGGGTTATACTCATTTGCAAAGAGCTCAACCCATAACCTTTGCTCACCATATTTTAACCTATGCCTATATGCTAAAGCGAGACCACGATAGAATTTATGACGCTGTAATTCGTATGCTTTCTCAATGTCCGATAGGCTCTTGCGCTTTGGCCGGAACTACATATAATACCGATAGAGAATGGGAAGCCAAGCGACTCGGCTTCGAGGGAATTTCACTTAATAGTATTGACGGCGTTTCGGATAGAGATTTTGCTCTCGAATTATTATCAGATTTTGCGATAATTATGATGCATCTTTCTCGTTTTTCCGAGGAGATTATCCTTTGGTCGAGCTGGGAGTTTAAGTTTGTTGAGCTTGATGATAGCTTTACAACGGGCTCAAGCATTATGCCTCAAAAGAAGAACTCCGATATGGCGGAATTGGTTAGAGGAAAAACCGGTAGGGTTTATGGCGATTTGATGGCGCTTCTTACAACCCTTAAGGGCTTACCGCTCGCTTATAACAAGGATATGCAAGAGGATAAAGAGGCAATTTTTGATGCGGTTGATACTGTTAAAAAGTGTCTTTCTATCTTTGCTCCTATGGTTGCTTCTATGAAAACCAAAAAGGAGAATATGTATAAAGCGGCAGGAGAAGGCTTTATAAATGCAACCGACCTTGCTGATTATCTTGTTAAAAAAGGCTTACCTTTTAGAAGTGCTTATAAAATCGTTGGCGAAATAGTAGGTTATAGCATTAAGAACGGTTATGTTCTTGAAAATCTACCGCTTGAGAAATACAAAGAGTTTGATAAGCTTTTCGATGAAGATTTATATAATGAAATTTCGCTTGAAACCTGTGTTAATAAGCGTATTTCTTCGGGCTCAACAGGGCCTGAGTCGGTTAAAGCTCAAATAGACAATATAACGGAGTTTTTAAATGAAAAAGATATTCATTGATGGCAGTGCAGGAACAACGGGACTACGCATTGCCGAGAGGCTTGAAAGCCGAAAAGATATAGAGCTTATAAAATTAAGTGAAGAAAACCGCAAGGATATTGCAGCTAGAAAAGAAGCGATAAACCTTGCGGATATCGCTTTTCTATGCCTTCCTGATGCGGCGGCAATTGAGGCAGTATCACTTATAGAAAACGATAATACGGTTGTTCTTGATACTTCAACAGCTCATAGAACAAATGAGGACTGGGCATATGGTTTTCCCGAGCTTTCAAAGGAGCATGAGGAAAAAATCAAAAATTCCAAAAGAATTGCAGTTCCCGGTTGTCATGCGAGCGGATTTATTGCTCTGATTTACCCCTTGGTTGAAAAGGGTATTTTAGATAAAAACGCTTTGCTTTCTTGTTTTTCTTTAACGGGATATTCGGGCGGTGGCAAGAAAATGATAGCCGAATATGAGGCTTCGGATAAGGATAATTTATTAAATGCCGCAAGGCAGTATGGTTTATCTCAAAACCATAAGCATTTGCCCGAGATGAAGGCTATAACAGGCATTGAAAACGAGCCTGTTTTTATCCCCGTTGTTGATAATTTCTATAGCGGTATGGAGGTTACTGTTCCTTTGTTTGCTTCTGAGATTAATGGAACTGTGGAGGATATAAAGAAAGCTTATAAAGAAAAGTATCAGGGCCCTCTTGTAAATTATGTTGAGAGCTTTGATGAAAACGGATTTGTTTCGGCTAATAAGCTTTCCTTTAAGGATAGTATGGAAATTTCTGTTTCGGGAAATAAGGATAGAATTTTGCTGATTGCCCGCTATGATAACCTTGGAAAAGGTGCATCGGGAGCGGCAGTTGAATGTATGAACATAGTTCTCGGTGTTTCAAAAACCGAGGGTTTGGATATTTAGGAGGAAGTTATG
>CAJGDQ010000101.1 GCA_904502215.1 Clostridiaceae bacterium | reverse complement strand
CGGCGATTTTGGCCGAATCGAAAAGGCTTTTGTCATTCATAAGAGCTCCAACAAATGCCGAGGCATAAACATCGCCTGTTCCGTGAGAGCTTCTCTCGTTTCGGTTATGCTCATAATAACTTAAAGTATCGTTTTCCCAAACGCAAACACCTGTTTTATCGGCTGAGTAGCTAACACCTGTTAGAACTACTTTTTTAGCTCCGAGTGCGGTTAATTTTTTAAGAAGAGAAATGATATATTCCTCATCATATTCGGTTTTATACTCGGTATCGGTTAAGAAGCAAGCCTCGGTTATGTTAGGAATAACTATATCGGCCTTTGAACATAAACGTTTCATCGCATTTGCATATTCAATATCAAATGCGGGATAAAGCTTGCCGTTGTCAGCCATTGCAGGGTCAACAATTTTTAATGCATTTTCTCTTGTGAGTGAAGAGAAGATATCTAAAACATAATCAATTTGCTCAAGGCTTCCGAGATAGCCTGTGTAAACACAGTCAAACTTAATGTTCTCATCCTTCCAATGATTTGCAATCTTTGGAATATCGCCGCTTAAATCGGTAACGGTGAAATTATTAAAGCCGGCAGTGTGGGTTGAAAGAACGGCCGATGGAAGAATAACCGTTTCAATTCCGCAAGCTGAAATAATCGGCAAAGCAACAGTTAATGAACATTGACCAAAGCAGGAAATATCCTGAATAGTTAAAACTCTTTTGTAAGACATAGTTAATACCTCTTGAAAAATCAATTATTTAATGATAGTATAATATATAAGTGTCTATTTTAAAATAGCCAATTTTAATCATTTTCGAAAGGACAGTTTGATGTGTTATTAAACTTTGCCGAACTAGACCTAAAAAACAAAGGGGAACTTTATCATTCTCTTTATAAGTGCATACGGGATGCGGCTATAAACTCGGATATAAAAAAGGGAGAAAAGCTTCCCTCGATTAGAGAGGCAGCTTCCCAGCTTGGAGTTAGCCGAACAACGGTTGAAAATGCATATATGCGGCTTTGCATTGAGGGTTTTGCCGAAAGCCGTCCTCAAAGGGGATATTATATAACGGGTAACAAAGGTAAAACCAATATAACTCCGATAAAAGAAACGATAGAAAAAAATATTAAATATGATTTTTCTTCAAGGAGTGTTGATACCTCGGTTTCTGATACTCTCCTTTGGAAAAGGCTTGTTAGAAGGGTTTTATGGGATTCAGGGGAGCTTACTTCCTATGGTGATTGCCAAGGTGAATATAGTTTGAGGTGTGCTATTGCTGATTATTCTTATAAGTCAAGGGGTGTTTTGGCAAGACCTGAAAATATTGTTATAGGAGCAGGAATAGGACCTCTTTTAAATATTCTTTGCGGTTTAATTGGCAGGGAGCATAAGGTAGGTTTTGAAAACGGTGGATTTCAAACTGCCAAAAGTATATTTTTAGATTATGGGATAGAAACTTGTTCTTTAGAATCGGATTCGAATGGCGCCAAAATGCAGAGTATTGAAAAAGAAACAGCTGATATTCTTTTCCTAATGCCCTCAAAACTTTCTAAAATCAGCCCATTATCAATGGCAAGAAGAAGAAATGAATTTCTTGATTGGGTATCAAAGGAAGATAGGCTTATTATAGAGGATGATTATAACGGCGAGCTTAGATACACGGCAAGGGCTGTTCCTGCTTTTCAAGGTAAAGAGCCACAAAGAACTGTTTACATAGGCTCTTTTTCAAAACTTCTTCTTCCAAGTGTTAGAATAGCTTATATGGTTTTACCCGATTTCTTAAAAGAGGCATTTGAGAAAAGAAAGGAAAATCTTAATGGAACCTGTGGAAAGGTTGAACAGTTGGCTTTAAAGGAATATATTTCAAGCGGAGAGATGGAAAAGCATCTGAGAAAGCTTCGCCGAATCTATAATCTTAAAAGCCGAATACTTTGCGATGAGCTTAAAAAATATCCTTGTTTTAAAAATATAACCCTCTATGAGTCATCCCTTTTGGTAGAGGTTGAAACTAATTTGAAGGTTGAGAGTGGGGAAATTTGCAAAAGAGCAGAGGAAAAAGGGATACTTATTATGCCTTCAAATAAAGAGGGAAGTATAAATCTTTGCTTTGGCGGAATAGAAGCCAAAAGGATACCCGAGGCAATTGAATTTTTGGTAGAAACTGTTAATTAAAAAAGTTTAAAAAACACAATATTTAGTGTTGAAATGTTAGGACTAATGTAATATAATGTTTATATACATAAAAAGAAATTCCCAGGGGGCAGTAAAATGATTAAGAAAATTTTGGCTATTATAATGTGTTTGGCTTTGGCTTTGGCCGTTGGTTGTTCAGGTGGCGGCGATAGACTTAGCGTTGATAACGGAGATGAGCCAACCCCCGAAGAAGTTAAACCTCAATATGCTGTAAACGAATTAACAGGTCTTGAAAATTTAGCTCCTGAAAAGGCAAACCGCCGTCCTGTTGCGGTTACCGTTAACAATCTTTCACAGGCTCAGGCAGTTCAAACAGGTTTAAATAAAGCCGATGTTGTTTATGAAACCGAGGTTGAGGGCGGAATAACCCGTCTTGTTGCCGTTTTCAAGGATATCGAAAGCGTTGAAAAGGTTGGAACAATTCGCTCAGCAAGACTTGCCTTTGTTGATTTGGCAATGGGTCATAATGCGGTTTATATTCATCATGGTCAGGATAGTTTCCATGCGCCTGCTCTTCTTAATAAGGTTAACCGTGTTGTTATCGGAACTAATAACGGCGGTGTTAGAATTTCTAATGGTTTGGCCAGCGAGCATACCCTTTATGGCTATGGTGATGGTATTTGGAAAACAATCAAAAATCAAGGCTTTAAAACCGAGATTGAAAATCCAACTGCTTGGCAAAACTTTGCAAAAGAGGATGCTCCTGTAACTCTTGATTACACCGCAACAACCGTTTCGGTTCCTTTCTCTGCTTCTTATAAAACAACCTTTAATTATGATGCCGCAAGCGGAAAATATAAGAGATTTTTCAACGGCACCGAGAGAAAGGATTATAACTCGGGCGAAAGCATAGTATTCAAAAACGTATTTGTTTTATACACAACCATTCGCAACTATTCCAGTTGTTCTCCTGCAACCTGTAAGGGAACTCATAAGGAAATTTTACTTAATTCCGGAAGCGGTTATTATTTCGTTAACGGAACCTATACTCCTATTAAATGGAGCAAAAACGGAGCTAATAATAAGTTTACATTTACTAATGAGGACGGCTCGGCTCTTACAGTTAACCCTGGTAACAGTTGGGTTTGCATAGCCGATGGCACAAGGTCTCAGGCAGTTATAGGATAAATTTCAAGCATCGGCAAAAAGATTTTTTTGCCGATGCTTTTTTTGAAACCTTTTTATAGTGTTAAGAGTATTAAGGGTGAGGGGGATAGATATGGAAAATATGGAAGTTCTTAGAAAAAAGGATTTTGCAAAACCCGAAACTGTATTTCTAAAATATGCCGATATGGTTTATCGGCTTGCCTTTGTGCGCACAAAAAGTCGGAATGACAGCGATGATATTCTCCAAGAGGTTTTTTTAAGATATATGAAGGTATGGCAAAGGATGGAGAGCGAGGAGCATATAAAGGCAATGCTTCTAAGAATAACGATTAACTGCTCAAATTCCTTAAAAACTTCATTTTGGTATAAGAAAACCGAGCCGTTAGATGAGGGACTTTTAGCACCCGAATCCCCCGATAACTCAAATATTTTAGAGGAGGTTTTAAAGCTTCCGATTAAATATAGAACGGCTATCCACCTGCATTATTATTGCGGTTATTCGGTTAACGAAATAGCCGAAATAGAGAAAACCAACCCCTCAACCGTTAAAACCCACTTGATGCGAGCAAGAGCAATGCTTAAAAAAACTATAAAGGCGGATGATTTATGAGTTTTAAAAATGAATATAAAAATGCCATAGATTCGGTTAATGCGGATGGTTATATAAAACAAAAGGTTTTAAATAAAATAAAACTGAAAGAGAAAAATACCGTTTCAAATATTATGATTGCAAGAATTGCGGCGGCTGCAGTTGCCTGTTTTGCGGTGTTTGTTTCGGTTTTGGCTGTTAATAACCAGCCTGCGCCGCAAGTGGCTGAAGAGCAAACATATAACAGCATTTATAAGGCGGTTAAAAAATTCAAGCCTAATATCTTTGAAAAATATGAATATTATATTGACGATGCTGAGGTGATTCTTGAATCGGAGACAGTTGCAACCGATACTAAGGGCAATTTGGCCAAACCGGGCGCTGCCAATGGCTCGGCATCAAAGGATGATAAAGATTCTTTTTCCGAAACCACAACTCAGGTTGAGGGTGTTTCGGAATCGGATATCGTTAAAACCGATGGTAAATATATCTATTCCTTAGCAAGCGGTAAAGGTAAACTTCGCATAATAAAGGCCGGCAAGGAGCCGCATGAGGTTTCATCAATAACCGTTAATACTGATAAATTCCAAAGTTACGGTGAAATGTATATTTATAAGGATAGGCTTGTTATAAT
>CAJGDQ010000100.1 GCA_904502215.1 Clostridiaceae bacterium | reverse complement strand
TATATAATGAACCTTAGATGCATAAACAAACTTAAAAAGTTCTTTAATTGCTGAGAAAGAAAAGATTTTTGCACCAAAAAGCTCGAAAATGCCTGCAAGCATTTGTTTTGAAAATAAAGTCATTATCATCATTAAAGGCTTGCTGAATTTAGCTTTTTGGGGCGTTAAAAGCTTTACACCTTCAGGTAAAGGTCGATGCTCAACCGAAGTATCGCTAACAGAAATCGGCAAAATAAAGATGTTTGCCTCACCTTTTGCAAATTCAAGCTCAGGAGCGAGATAGCTTTCGCCCTTGCCGAAAGGATATTCAGTAGAAATTATAAGTATGTTTTTCATCTAATTTTCCCCGAACATTATTTTTGATAGTTTGTTTACAAGGTTATCATAATCAAATTTTTCAACCTCTTCGGTAACAGGTTCAAAAATCAGCGGTTCGCCATTCTTTTTTCTTTTGATTTGCTTTGATAAGAAGTTAGCAAGCTCATTAACTCCTTCGCTATAATCGCAATAATTAACTGCAACGCCGAGATTCATATCTTTAATCATACCTTCAGCTTCGCCGTTCGGAATTTCACCAGCTGTTATACAAATAATCGGTTTTTTAACCATCATATATTCATAAAGCTTACCCGGTAAAATTCCTCTATCCATATATGTATTCCAAGTGAGTAACAGCAAAATATCGGCTTCTTGAAGCATTTTGATAGCTTCTTTATGAGGCACTCTTCCTCTATCGGAAATCATTTCTTCAAAACCATAATTTCTTGCGTTTTGATTTAAACTTTCGCTGCTATTACCAGCATAATCTATTTTAATATCACTGATACTATAATCAAGTCTATTAACAATTCCCTTTAAGGCATCAAAAAGAATTGTTGCATCTCTTTTGCCCTCATATAAATCACCTACATAAGCAATAGAAAGCTTTTTGTTTTCTTTCTTTTTTTCAATTTCAGATTTATGACTAAGGTCATAACCATTATTCAAAACATAAGTCTTATCCCTTTGTTTTGTTTTGAATTTGCAAAATTCAAGAAAACTATCCGCCATCCCTCTTGATACCAAAGTATATTTGGTTACATATTTATCGAAGCGATGAAATGCTCGTTTAAAGGAATTAATTTCAATATTTGAAGCACCATCGGAATAAGGAAGGTCTCTTTGGTCTAAAAGCCAAGAAGCTTTTAGTTTTTTAGTTAGGAAAAATGCTGTAAAACAGTTGATAAAGGGTCTTGAAGTAGAAATAACATAATCAATTTTGATGTTATTTTCCAATAATTTACTATTTATAAACTTTGCATTCTTTTTTGCTGTTAAAGACATGCTTAGCATATAAAGACTACTTCTTAAAAAGTTCTTAAACGCTTTTAGAACACTTTGTTTTTTATCAGCTTTAACAACTGAATTAACAGAGCCTGTCGAGGCTGAACGCCGCTTATTTCCGCGTTTAACATAATCGCATTCATTATCGATATAAAAAATCTCTATATTTTTGTTTTTTTCAATAGTATACTTTTTATCGCCATTATGGTCGTGAGTAACAACAAATACATTATGCTTTTTTGCTAAGCGATGTGCAAGACTTGTCCATCTAACCGAGCCCATAACGCCATCGACCTCATAAAAATGCGTTACAATTAAAATATTCATCTTAACCGTCCTTAAACTTCACTTGTGCCCTCGTTGCCTTCAAGAATTATTCTTGCGGCTTCCTCAAAGCCACAGTTCATAAATAAATCAAGGGCTGATAAATAAGGAACAAACTCCTCAGTTTTTCTTTGCGGATATGAAGGATGCTTATAGTCATTAAAAACAACCTTAATTCCTTCATCAGCAAAGGATTTCATATCTAAATAATCTCTTCCGCTTGGTCCTGCAATATAAGTGGTAGCTCCTACCACCTTGCAGATATCTAATATTAAATCAGATTTCATACCCTCAATTTCAAGCTCGGAAGACCTAATGAATTTTGGATTAAAACCTAATTTTTCAGAAAAGCCCTTAATAATAGCTATATTTATTTCGCACATATTATCTTCCGAAACATTTAGTGCATTTTCAATAATTGGAAAAACATCATTAAAATAAGGGTGCTTTGAATAATTAAGTCTTATAGATTGAATATATTTTTGCTTCCATTTAGGGTTAGTTTGGTTTGCAATTTGAGTTGTTGCAATTGTTCCGCTCATATGGCCTTGATTAAGAACGGGAATTCCAAGCCATTGAGCCTTTCCCGAAACCATAACCTTATTGCGATTTTGAAAGTAATTTTTTTCAAACTGAACACTATCAAGAATTACAAATAGCTCAGCCTTTGAAAGTTTATTAAAAAAGCCAAGCCAAGGTAAATGCTCAGGTTGATGAATTGTTATAATCATAAAGTTTCTCCCTTATCAAAACTAAGTTCACATCTCAAAACCTCAAAGGCTTCGGCATATTCCTTACCAATTTCATAGCCTCTAAATCCTGCTCTGCAAGTAACACCTGTTATCCATTCTTCTCCGAACTTTTTATATTCGGTAACATGCTCTTTAAGAGATTCGATTTTCTTATCCATAGTTTTAGAAATGTCAACATACATTTGCGGCTTAAAAGGAACATAAGAACGTCCTGAGGGAGTTATTGGCTCAAACAAGAAAACAGTATTCTTTCTTCTGGCAGCAGATATAGTTGATTTACTTACGCCGACATGAGCCTGATGGGTATCAAAAGGATGATGAGTGAAAATAACATCGGGGTTAAATTCACTCATTCTACTGTCTATAGCTTCAATAACGGTAGATTCATAAGGAATATCCTTTGTTGAGAAATCTAGAATTTCAACATCATCAATTCCTAAAACGCACATTGCGTTAATGCCTTCTTCAACGGCATCCTCATCTTTTCTCATTAATTTACCGTCAAAATTTGTGTAACCCGATTTGCTCATAATTAAAACCTTAACCTGATGACCTGCCTCAACAGCTTTGGCAAGCGTGCCTCCACAGGCCAACTCAACATCATCCAGATGAGCTCCAACAACAAAAATTTTCATAATAAATCTCCTTGAAAATTTACTTTCTTAGCTTTTTAACTACTTTAACAAATATTTTATAAAGTGGTTTAAAATTCATATACAAACGATATTCTATCATTTCGACAGCGCTTAATTGATTTTTTATATTGCTGTAATTTTTCAGCATATATTCATTGAGTTCATTAATTTCCGTTACATACTGTTTTTCAAGCTTTTCAAAATAAATTGGTCTGCAAACTCTAAGTCTTGCTAAAAACGCTCTCTTTTGACAAACTGCAGTAAATTTTGGAAAATACTCCTCAACATAGCTTGCAACAGCATCCTTGAAATAAACTTGGTCAAAAGAATTTTTATTAAAGCCCTGATGCGTTATTGAAGAGCTATTCATAACATAACTATATTTAATTTGGTCTACATAACTAACACTGCTTACTTTTGATAAAGCCAAAAGATTATACATAAAATCTTCGCCATGTAATAAACCTTCTTCAAAGCATAAACCATCAAAAATTGAGGCTTTATAAACTTTATCGCACATACCGTTAATTTGGCGACCTATAATTAACTGAGCGGCATCATCTTTTGAAATTTCATAAATTTTGCCGCTTGGAGTATCACCATTTATATAAACGGTTTTACCACTTTCGTCAACGGATTTTTCCCTAAAGAAAATTAAATCAGAATCGAATTTATTTATAGCAACAACAACTTTTTCATATGTATCGTTTTCTATATAATCATCGCTATCAACAAAGGTTATGTATTCTCCTGTCGCAATATCCAAGCCTGCGTTTCTAGCACTTGATAAGCCACCGTTTTCTTTGTGAATTACTTTAATACGATTATCTTTAATAGCTAATTCATCGCAAATTTTACCGCAATTATCAGGTGAGCCATCGTCTACCAAGATTATTTCAAGATTTTTATAGGTTTGGTTTACAATAGAATTAACACATTTTCTTAGATACTTTTCAACATTATAAACGGGAACGATAACCGAAATCAAGGGCGTATTATTCATACCTTTCTCCTACTTATAATTTTACTTTTAAGTTTGTTATATAAATAAACCAAAGGAATTAGTATTCCAAATGTAAGCAAGGTTTGTATTATACCCCCACATTTTACATTGACTATCTTTTCAATAATTCCAATAAACAAATAGTGCAACCCGTAATAATACAAACTATTTTTACCAAGCATTTGCAAAAAATTGAAATTTTGAGCAAACATAGCTATTATACAAATAAAAAAACTTCCAAAGATACCAGACAAAATATACAGAGGCCAAAAGCCCAATCTCATACTACTTAAATCAAAAGTAGACTTTGAAATATAAGCATTTAATAAAACGGTGGCAACAAACAAAACCAAACAAATTATTAAAGCAATTAACCTTTTAATATTATCAACGATTTCTTTCCCTTTAAATAAATAGCCAAGCAAAAGAAAAGCTAAGGAAATTGGTATAATATCAATAATAGAAACTTTTTTTAGAAAATAACCAAACAAAAAG
>CAJGDQ010000099.1 GCA_904502215.1 Clostridiaceae bacterium | reverse complement strand
TGGCGATTATGATAACGCCCTTATCGAAGTAATGGAGGAAATGAAAATGAAAACAATTCAATGGGATGTCGACTCATTGGATTGGAAAGATAATGCAACTCCCGAGAGCATTTGCAAGAGGGTTACAAGCAAGGTTAAAAACGGTAGTATTGTTCTTTTTCACAATGACGCCGACCACACCCCCGCCGCACTTCCAAACATCCTAAAATGCCTCAAAGACGAGGGGTATGAGTTTGTGTTTATAAGTGATTTAATTTTAAAGGATAATTACGAAATAAAGCACGATGGAACACAGTGCAAAATTGAAAACGATAGTTAAATCAAAGGCTCCCTTGTGTAAAGGGAGCTGTCATTTTGCGAAAATGACTGAGGGATTGTAAAAAAATGTTCGTTTGCAAAGCAATCCCTCCACCAACATTCGTTGGTCCCCCTCCCTTTACACAAGGAAGGCGAAAAAATACGGTTGCCGTTTAATCTCAATAATTCCGAATTACGAATTCCGAATTTTTAAAATTTCTCTTTCCATCTCACTTAAAGTATGTTATACTATAAAAAAATAAATATGGAAGTGATATTATGTCTAACTACATAAGATATTCTTACGAGCAGCTTAACAAGTTCTGCAATGACTGCTTCAAGAAATTCGGTTTTACTGAAGATGAAAGCAAAATTATATCCGATGTTCTTTTGCTTTCCGACCTTTACGGAATTGAATCCCACGGAATGCAGCGTCTTGCCCGCTACCACAAGGGAATCGAAAAGGGTCTTATAAAGGTTGAGGCTAAACCCGAAATCGTTTTTGAAACACCTGTTTCTGCCGTTATTGAAGGTAATGATGGTATGGGTCAGTTGATTTCCCATAAAGCAATGGAAATTGCCATTGAAAAAGCGAAGAAAACGGGTATGGCAATAGTAACCGTTAGAAATTCCAACCATTTCGGAATTGCAGGTTACTATGCAAAAATGGCTTGCGATGCCGGTTTAATCGGTATGGCAATGACCAACAGCGAGGCTATAATGGTTCCAACCTTTGGCAGACTCGCAATGCTTGGAAGCAACCCGATAGCAATTTCAATGCCGGCTGAGCCTTATAATTTCTTCTTTGATGCCTCAACAACGGTTGTAACCAGAGGCAAGCTCGAAATCTATAACAAGCTTTCAAAACCCCTTCCTGAAGGATGGGCACTTAATGCTACAGGCAAAGGCTCAACCGATGCTGCTGATGTTCTTAAAAACATTGTTGCAAAGAACGGCGGCGGAATTATGCCTCTTGGCGGCGAAACCGAGCAAACAGGCAGCCATAAAGGTTATGGTTACGGTATGTTTTGCGAAATCTTTTGTTCTATCATTTCTATGGGTCTCACTTCAAACCACACCCACCAAAACGGAAAGGGTGGCACATGCCACGGCTTTATAGCAATAGACCCCAATGTTTTTGGAAATGCCGAAGAAATCAAAGAACATCTATCAACCTTCCTTAAAGAACTCAGAGAATCCCCCAAGAGCGAAGGTCAGGAAAGAATTTATACCCACGGCGAAAAGGAAGTTTTTGCTATGGCTGACCGCCTTGAAAACGGAATTGATGTTAATATCAACACAGTTAAGGAAATGTTTGATATGTGCGAATATGTTGGCCTTAACCCTGTTGACTATCTTGGCGATGTTAAATTTGATAACGCAACCGAAAGTTCTTATAAATAGGTGATGAATATGGATTTAAAAGAAAAAGCATTAAATAAACACTATGAATGGAAGGGCAAGCTTGAGGTTACCTCTCGCACTCCCGTAACCAACAAGGAAGAACTATCAATAGCTTATACCCCCGGCGTTGCCGAGCCTTGCCTTGAAATAAACAAGGACTATAACAAATCATTTGAACTCACAAGAAGATGGAATATGGTTGCCGTTATAACCGATGGCACGGCAGTTTTAGGTCTTGGAGATATAGGTCCTGAGGCGGGTATGCCTGTTATGGAAGGCAAATGCGTTCTCTTTAAGGAGTTTGCCGATGTTGATGCCTTCCCTCTTTGCATTAGAAGTAAAGATGTTGATGAGATTGTTAAAACCATCTATTTAATCTCGGGTAGCTTTGGCGGAATAAATCTTGAGGACATTGCCGCTCCCCGTTGCTTTGAGATTGAAAAGAAGTTAAAAGAGCTATGCGATATCCCCGTTTTCCATGATGACCAACACGGCACCGCAGTTGTTGTTGGTGCGGCGCTTCTCAATGCCTTAAGGCTCACCAAAAAAGAAATCGGCGAGATTAAGTGCGTTATCAATGGCGCAGGAAGCGCAGGAATTGCCATAGGCAAGCACCTTTTAAAGCTTGGCGTCAAAAACTTAACTATGGTTGATAGATTTGGAATTATTGTTGAGGGTGACGAGCAGTTAAATTCAGCCCAAGCCGAAATGAGCAAGCTCACCAACAGGGAAAAGAAAACCGGACTTTTAGCTGATGCTATGAAGGGCGCCGATGTTTTCATCGGAGTTTCTGCCCCCAACATTGTTAGCGAAGAAATGATAAAATCAATGAACAAGGATGCCATTGTTTTCCCGATGGCAAACCCTGTTCCCGAAATTATGCCCGATAAGGCAAAGGCGGCAGGCGCCAGAGTTGTTGGCACAGGCCGTTCTGATTTCCCCAACCAAATAAACAACGTTATGGCATTCCCCGGAATATTCAGAGGTGCGCTTGATGTTAGAGCATCCGATATCAATGAGGAAATGCAAATGGCGGCTTCTTTGGCTATTGCTTCCCTTATTAGCGATGAAGAATTAAACGAGGAATACATAATGCCCTTTGCCTTTGATGAAAGAATTGGCAAAGCGGTTGCTGAAAAGGTTGCTGAGGCCGCAAGAAAATCAGGGGTTGCAAGAATATGAAAAGAGAGGGTTAAACCCTCTCTTTTTTTAGTTTAATTTAAGTTCATTAATCTTGCTGAAATTATCAAGATTTAAAACAACAACCGAATTTTCGGTTACAATATAGAACTCATTGTTTATATAGAGTCCTCTAATATTACCATAAGCTCTACCAAGCTCTATCTTAACTTTTCTTTGGAATTGGCCGTTCTTAAAGCCATAGATATGATATTCGCTTCCCTCATTACCATAAACCGAGAAACCGATTATATCCTTTTGCTTATCTATTATAACGGCCTTATGGCTATAAAGAGCTTCGGAATAGTTTTCTTGTAGCACTGTTTTTGAGCCTTCGGTAACATTTGCGGGATTTGAAATATCAAACATTGAAAGCTTAATTCCGCCTGTTCTGCCGGTTTTCTCATCCGCATCCTGACCTATGCCAAGTAATAATCCCTCGCCATAAGGATAAAGATAATTCGAAAATCCCGGAATTTTAAGTTTTCCTATAATTTTTGGGTTTTGAGGGTCGCTCAAATCGGCGCTAAAGAGTGGGTCTACCTGACGGAAGGTAACGAAATAAGCAATATCCCCCATAAATCTAACCGAATAAACCCTCTCATCAGGTGCTAAATTCTTAATTGACCCGATTTGCTTTAGTTCGCTGTTTAAAATAAACAAAGCGTTATAATTTCTAACCTCAAATTCATTATCTCTTGCCTCTATTTTAACATCCTTAGAAACTGTTGTTACAAACCTGAAATTACCATTATATTCATCTATTGAGAACTGATTTAAAAGCGAGCCTTCAATTTTGCCCTGAGCCTCAAGCTCAATTTTGCCATTATCAATAGAAAATCTTGAAATTGAGGCTTCATAACCGTTCTGATAACCTGCAGTTATAATATTTTTAGTGCTGCAATAAACAGTATATGTTCCGCCGAGCACCGATTTAGTGCTTACAAGGCTTCCATCGGTTATAGAGTAACTGCAAACAACCGTGTAATCAGGTCTTTCGCAGTCATCAACAATGTGGATACTATGAGGCTCTACCGCCGCATCATAATCCTCGCATTTAACATAAGGCACATAGGTTTCAGGCTTGCTTTCTTCGATATAACGAATACCGATAGAATAATTAGAAATAAGATAAAGCTTATCCCCTATAACTCTCGAGGTATTATAATTTCCGCTTTGTTCAAGCTCAAAAAGTTTCTTAGGTGAGCCAGGGTTTGAAATATCATATATAAGGGTTTTGGTTTTGCCGTTATAATAAAATTCGCTTTCGTTTCCTATTATAACAAGCCTATCCTTATAAATATACATTTCACCGTAACTTTGGAATTTATCAGTATTAACGGTTATTGATGAAACCTCCTGCGGCTCTTTGCCCGCCTTTATTATACGTAGCTTTCCTCTTTTACTTGCTAAGGAATAGATATATTTGCCATCGGTTTTAACTATATCCGATTCCGAAACCCCCTCAACCTGAGTTGTGGTTTCGGAAAAAGAATCTTTATCTTCCTTTGATGCCGAGCCGTTGGTAGCACCCGGTTTGGCCGAATTGCCCTTAGTATCGGTTGCAACAGTCTCCGATTCAAGAATCACCTCAGCATCGTCAATATAATATTCATATTTTTCAAAGATATTAGGCTTGAATTTTTTAACCGCCTTATAAATGCTGTTATATGTTTGCTCTTCA